>JAXDJM010000128.1:0-10514 GCA_034665605.1 Actinomycetota bacterium
CCTTCACAGGCCTCAGGTGGTCTGAAATCGCGGGTCTGCAAAAGGACGATCTGAACGTCTCGGCCTCGACGCTGCGCGTGGATGGTTCTGTCAAACGCACGGAGAGATACGGCACTAAGTACTCGCAGGAGCTGAAGACGGCGCTTAGTCGTCGCACCGTCTACATCCCGACGTTACTATCGAAGATGATTGACGAACATGCCAAGACTCTGGAAGGAGACTTCCTTTTCCCTTCTCCGAAAGGACAGTTACTCGATTACAGCAATTGGCGTGACGATGCTTGGAACCCCGCAGTGGCAGCGACAGGCTTTCCCTTCACGTTTCACGACTTGCGCCACACCTATTCAGCCGTGCTCGATAGCGCTGGCGCGCCCCTCGACATGATGCAAAAGCAGGCCGGACACTCCACCGCCAGGATGACGGTTCATTACTCCGCGAGCTTCACCGACCGAGTCCCGCACGTGATGGGCGAAATAGACCGGATATACGCCGAAGGCGTGTAGGGCATGTGTAGTGAGCCGATGCTAAGAAAGGGCCACGTAGGTGAATGCCGGTACTGCATTTAAGCAGCGTATTTCCAGGTCACACTTAGTTTCCGTCGTGGGCGGTGACGGTCTCGAACCGCCGACCCCTGCGTTGTAAGCGCAGTGCTCTTCCAGCTGAGCTAACCGCCCAAGCCCTTGAGCTTATGTGCTGGAGTTAAGCGAGGCGTTCGACGACGCGGCCGCTCGCATCCACCCGGTACGCGAGCGGGACCACGCCGACGTTGTAACGATGTGCGATCTCGGGTTTCTCGGAAATGTCGATAAGGATCGGACGGTCGCCGCGCGCCGTCAGCTTGAACTCGAGCTCGCGACACCCGGTGCACAGAGGGTGCGTGAACTCGACGACAACATCATCAGTGCCATCGACACCGAGCTCTTGCAGATCGATGACATCGATCGTTCCCGAGCGGATCCCGCGCATGCGCGCCCCGATCTTGTACAGCTCGCAACCGACGCAAAGGCCGGTCGACGCGGCAAGGAGCGCCAGTACCGCGACCATGCCCCCGAGCACTTGCCCAACTCCCACGAAACCGAACGCATAAGAAAGAGTTGCCGAGCTCAGAAAGACGGCCCCCACGATGTTCGCGAAGCGCGGAGGTCTGGAGTCTTCGATCTCGCCTTCACCGAGACGGGGCTGAACGACTTCGAAATAGAAGACGCACGGCAAGCAGTACTTGCGTCCGAAACGAAGGCCGACGATCAACTGAAGGCCAAGAAGCGCGAGAAGCCACCACGCACCGGTAATCACTGCGATCGCAGACAAAGTCCCGACGGTCGCCTGATTGAAACGAGGTGCACGCGCGTCGAT
Organism: Actinomycetota bacterium; assembly: GCA_034665605.1. Lineage (GTDB taxonomy): Bacteria > Actinomycetota > CADDZG01 > CADDZG01 > WHSQ01 > JALZGD01. The sequence continues at coordinate 1,354 of JAXDJM010000128.1, forward strand.
AACGTCGGTGTCTAGATAGGGGTCGGCCCGCCGCCACACGGGTGCCGTTGCTGCCGTGGTCGCCACCGCTGCTCCTCGAGGATCTTTACACTATTTATCCAGTGCAAAGCATCATACCCCTAGCTCGTAGGCTTGAAGGATGGAGCGGAGCTCTACCTTTGGACCCTTCTTTATCGCCGCCGGCGTCATGCATTTCGTGGCCCCCGCCTGGTATGAGGCGATCATCCCCCCGTCGATGCCGAGCCCCCGAGCGCTCGTCTACGCCAGCGGAGTCGCCGAGATCTTGAGTGGTGTCGGTGTTCTGATCCCCTCTACCAGGCGTCGGGCTTCGGCCCTTGCCGTCGCTACCCTGATCGCCGTCTACCCAGCCAACCTCTACATGGCCGCGCGCGCCGACAAGTTCGAGCGGAAAGTTCCTGGCGGTCGGTGGGCCCTCTACGCGCGCCTCCCGCTTCAAGGCGCGCTCATCGCGTGGGCGCGAGCCGCGGGCAAAAGCTGATCTCTCGGAATCGCCGAACTCCCTTCTACGTTGCTGTAGGTAGGCTCAGATCGAAATCCATCCATCCCCGAAAGGAGCCCCAATGGCGTACAGCCTCCCGTCTCTGCCTTATGACTACTCGGCGCTCGAGCCACACATCGACGCCAAGACGATGGAGATCCATCACACCAAGCACCACCAGACCTACGTCGACAAGCTGAATGCTGCGATCGAAGGTCACTCAGATCTCGAATACGACAACGTCGACGATCTGTTGAAGAACTTCTCGAAGGTCCCATCCGACATCCAAGGGCCGGTTCGCAACCACGGTGGTGGTCACTCGAACCACAGCCTGTTCTGGACGATCATGGGCCCCGACGGCGGCGGGGAGCCGGCGGGCAACCTCGCATCTGCGATCGACGACTCGTTCGGTTCGTTCAAAGAGTTCCGCGACAAGTTCAACACCGCAGCTACGAATCAGTTCGGATCGGGCTGGGCGTGGCTCGTGCTCGATGCCGGCAAGCTCAACGTGATCAGCTTGCCCAACCAGGACTCGCCGTTGATCGACGGCAAGATCCCCGTGCTCGGTCTCGACGTGTGGGAGCACGCGTACTATCTGAAGTACCAGAACAAGAGACCGGACTACATCGAAGCATGGTGGAACACGATCAATTGGGACGCGGTCGCAAAGCGTTTCGACGCAGCTAAGTAATCAACTAAGAATGAAAAGAAAGAGGCCCGGGACAAGCGCCCGGGCCTCTTTCTGATCTCGGGAGAGCCTACGAAGCGCAGCTCGAGCCACTCGCAGGGATGCAGCTGAACTTGACGCTCGACTCGAAGCCCGCTCCGTCGTACAGAACCCTCACCTGGTAGGGGTTCGCAGGAGCGCCGGGAATCGACAGCATGATCACCAGCGAAGCCGCGGCCTTGAAGTTCACGTTTTTAAAGGTGAATGTCGTTGTGCCGGGACCCGGCGGAACATCCTGCACCGCCGTAGCGACCGGTGGCGTGTAACCGGTAGAACCGAGGCTACTTTCGCATCCACCGTTACCGTCCGGGAAAACGTCGGCCTGCAACTTTGCGGCAGGGCTTCCAACGGTGTTCAGCGTGATCGTCAGCGTTCCCTTGACGGTGCCGGCCATCGTGCCGCGCCACGTTGGCACTAGACCATTTCCGCTGCACGTCGTGTTCGGTCCCGCAAGGTAGTTCGTGACGAACATCGATTTCGGAGCCGCGTCTGTGGGCTTAGTTGCATCCATCGTCATCCATGTGGAACTGAGCCATGTGTCGGGAAGCTCAGCTTCTCCGGCCGGCTGGGTTCCATGCATGTAAAGCGTGGTGGCAACGGGCTTGGCTTTCTTGGCCTGGGCCGGAACCGCCAAAGCACCGGCCATGAGACCTAGCGCCAAGAACACCACGAGAGTCCGCTTCATTACTTCCCCCTTGAAGAGTTGGTGACCTAATTGGTGTTTCTTCATGGGGGCTCGAAATCCTTCTCGGACGTCGCTCGAGAGGGCGTCGAGGCGAAATAGAAAGAGGGGGCCTCTCTCGAGGACCCCCTCTGCCTGGTCGATCTCTTTCTTTATGGAAGGTTGGAGAACTTCACTGTGATGGTGCCTGCGGTGACGACCGATGGAGTAGTTCCATCTGAGCAGGTGCCGTCGTAGTAAGTGATTCGAACAGGAACCCCAGGAGCGGTCAACGGGATCAGCGCCGGGTGTCCACCACAGAAATCACCGTATAGGTCGCTAACGCCATCGCCGTTGGTGTCGCCTTGCGAGATGTAGCCGGCAACCGACAGACCATCGGTGTCTTTTACCGATACCTGGATGTACTTGTCGTTCGCACCGGTCGGAACCTCTATGCACTGCGGCTGGTTCGAAGGATCGGCACTGGAGTCGAGCGGACAGACACCGCCACTTGCTTGCGAGGTCGAAACGCCTAGGCCCGGTGCCTTGTAGTCGATCGAAACGGTACGAGTCACCAGCTTGGGCTTCTTCTTCGCCTGTGCCGGAAGGGCGAGAGCGCCGGCGACCAACCCAAGAACCAAAAACGACACAACTGTCTTCTTCACTTGTTCCTCCTACGTTGTAGCAGGCTGCATCTAGGTTTGACGTCGTTGCCTGGAATCCTGCGAACCGTTCCTGCTCGGAAAGAAACCATCGCACTCAGAGACTCGAGGTTGACCCGCCCAATCGAAAAGGGGGCCCGAAGGCCCCCCTTTTGATTTCGATCCAGTTAGGGCTTGCTCGAGAAGGTCACGTCGACGGTTCCACTAGTCGCGGCGGCCGGAGCGCATGAAGGATCCGGTGCGTCGCTGATCCAGATGTGGACCTCCTGAGAGGTATTGATGAGCACTGGAGCCGCGGTCTTGCCACAGAAGCTCGCGACCTGAGCGTCATTCGCCGCTGCGCCGGTCGTCGTTCCATCAGGCTGCATGATGTTTGCCGCCACAGGGAGGCCGGTAGCGTCCGTCACCTTTACGGTGATCCACTTCAGGGAAGTGCCCGCGGGTGAGAACGTCACGCAACCCACCGCGCCGGTGTTAGCACAACCCGCAAGCACAACGAGCGACGGCGATTGGTAGTCACCGTGCTCGGTGACCGTCTGCGCCTTCTTGGGCTTCTTGGCTTGAGCGGCCGGAGCGGCGATCGCTCCACCGATAAGTGCCACCGACAGCATCGTTACGAGCAGCTTCCTCATGTCCCTCTCCTTCATTGGCGTGATGGAGAAGATGGTTCTGCTCAACCTCCCTGATTCCTGCGAAACGGGCTCAGGGGGAACGAAAAAAGGGGGCCCGAAGGCCCCCTTTAGATCTGATCTTTTAAGGCATGTTCGAGAACGTCACGTCCACTTCACCGGTGGTTGCGACGGCAGCACACGGAGTTGCGGTGTTCGGGTCGGCGACATTCTCGACCCACACGTGCACGGGGTATGCAGGATTGATCGCAACGGGCTTGGGAGTGGATCCGCAGAAGGCTCCTGCGGTTGTGTCGTCCTGAGCGTCCCCGTTGGTGTCCTGCTCGATCGCGAACAGAGTGCCGGTGCCGCTCTGATCCTTGATCGTCACCGAGATGTATGTCTCGGTCGCGCCGGGCGTGAACTGCACACAACCGACTGCGTCGGTTTGGGAGCAGGTGCCGGCGGCGATCAGTGATGGGGCCTGGTAAGTGCCTTTGTCTAGGCGGGTGATCTTGACAGGCTTCTTCGCCTTGGGCTTCTTGGCTTGAGCGGCCGGAGCGGCGATCGCTCCACCGATGAGAGCCAGCGACAACATCGTTACGAACAGCTTCCTCATGTCCCTCTCCTTTGTCCGTTCCGTAGCAGGCGTTGGACGAAGGGTTAGACGCCATGGTCGCTCGCTCCTGCAACCCCTGGCACAAATGCGCGTCGGAGCGTCCGCTGTGTCCGGAATTGTGAAGAGTTTTTTCGGAAAACGACTATCGAATGTCCTCGTCCGACGTCACGGCCACGCCGTTCTGCTCGAGAAGAGCTGCGGTTACCCCGTCACCGGTCCGTGTAGTGCGAGAGAACGAACCGTCATAGATGTCGCCTTTGCCGCATGACGGACTGCGCCCTTTCAACAGCGCCTTGGTCGCGCCGTGGGTCCGGGCCTCGGCAAGGGCGTGGTTCGCTCCGGCGAGGTACTGATCGGTCACGTCGACTCCCCCTGCGGTGACGACGCGCGCTCGACCGGCGAGGACGTCGTGCCCGTCGCCTCCCACTATCTCGGCGGCCGGGCGTGGCGTGCCCAGGCCCCCGTCGACCTCGGGGCATATGAGAACGGCACGCCCCTCTGCCACCAGCTTGGCGACCTCGTCGTCGGGATTCGCCCTGCCGTCGAAGCGACAGCGCCGGCCGGCGAGGCATGCTGAAACGAGGATGGGCTCCAAGGCGTCTTCGCTCACGGGAGGTGACGATAGGGCCGCGCTGCGCGTCCAGAACTGGGAATAACAGGCGGCAAAGGGCGGTTTTTGTCTCTGTAAACCAACACGGAGAGTCTTCCACTATTGCAGGGATTCCCCTACCATGTGTAGAAGATAGTGCTCCAGTAACAAAGGCAGGTTTTTGAGAAGTTCCGTCCTTCCCCACACGAGGAAGCCCGGACCGCGCCCCACCGCCTCGAGGCGGCAGCTCTCACCGAAGAGCACCGATGGCCGGCCCGCCCTCTGGGTAAGGCACATCGTTACGCAAGGCATGCCCCGACGTACTGAAACCCTTGGGTCGTGTCGAGCGTCGAGATGAGAGAAAGAGGTACATCCAGATGGCCAGTTCGGTAACTCGTCCATACGAGTCGCGAGAGGACGCTGCGCATGAAGATCTGGTGCGGCAGTACCTGCGCGAGATCGGCCAGTACCCCCTGCTCACAGACATCCAAGAGGTCGAGCTAGCCCGCGCCATCGAAGAGGGCGAGCAAGCTCAAGAGAAGATCGACAAGGCAACCAAGAAGCTGACCGACAAGCAGCGTCGCGATCTGACGCTCACCGCTCGTCAGGGACGCCGCGCGAAACGGCGGTTCATCCAGTCCAACCTCCGTCTGGTGGTCTCGATCGCCAAGAAATACTCGGCCGCCGGTCTACCGCTCCTCGACCTCATCCAAGAAGGAAACCTCGGTCTGATGCGGGCCGTTGAAAAGTTCGACTACCAGCGTGGTTTCAAGTTCTCGACCTACGCAACCTGGTGGATCCGTCAGGCCATCACTCGTGCGATCGCCGACAAGGCTCGCACGATCCGGATCCCGGTCCACATGGTCGAGACCCTCTATCGCGTGCGCAAGGTTCAATCGGAGCTGCTCGAGAAGCTCGGCCGCGAGCCGACGATCGAAGAGATCGCCGAACAGTCCGACCTCACACCCGAAAAAGTGCGCGAGGCCTTCCGCGTCCTGCCCGAGCCGGTCTCGCTCCACGAGCCGGTTGGTGATGAGGACGCAGAGCTTGGTGACTTCATCGAGGACGAAGACGTCGAGGGCCCGTTCCAGGCCGCAGCCGTCGCGCTCCGTCAAGAGGATCTCTGGGACATGCTGGGTTCACTCTCCGATCGCGAGCGCAAGGTTCTTGCGCTTCGGTTCGGTCTCGTCACAGGGGAGCCGCGCACTCTCGAAGAGGTCGGCAAAGAATTCAACCTTACGCGCGAACGCATCCGCCAGATCGAGGCCAAGGCACTATCGAAGCTGCGCCACCCAAGTACTCCCGGCAAGCTCCGGGACATGGTGACGATCTAGCTCTTCGCGCGCCCTGCGCCGCCTGGTCGAGAAGGTAGGTTGGCGGCATGGTTACTACCGTTGTGCTCGCTACTTGCGACATCCATCGCATCCCTGAGACTGCGCAGCAGATCGCGGATCTGCCCGAGGTCACCGAGGTCTATTCGGTTTCTGGGGATTTCGATCTCGTCGTGATGGTGCGGGTTCGCCACCACGACGATCTCGCTCGTGTGGTCACCGACGAGATTGCCAAGATCGAGGGAGTCGAGCGCACCCAGACCTTGGTGGCGTTCCAGGTGTTCTCGCGACACGATGTCGAAGCGTTGTTCTCTATCGGTCTCGAAGACGAGAATCGTTAGCGCAGAGGCGCGATGAACGCGCTCGTCGCCCACTACCACGAGCTCGGTCTCAAGGGCCGCAACCGCGAGTTCTTCGAAAAGGCTCTGATACGGAACGTTCGTCGTGCCCTGCGGGGGGCGGGCTACAAACGCATACGCGGCGGATTCGGGCGCGTGATGGTCGACTTCTTCGATGTTCCGGAACCCGAACTGCAGGCTGCAGCCGAGCAGGTCGCTCGGATATTCGGGGTGGCATACGTCGGTCTGGGGACGAGAGTCACTCCGGATATGGAAGAGATCGCGACGATCGCTCTACAGATGATGACCGAGGCGCCGTTCGATTCGTTTCGCGTCAGAGCACGGCGCACGTACTCGACATTCGAACAGTCCTCGAATGCCATCAACGTCGAAGTCGGTCAGCGCATCAAGGACGCGACCGGCGGACGGGTCGATCTGAAGAACGCCGATGCGACTGCCTGGATCGAGCTGTTCGGGAACACCGGCATCGTTTATCGGACGCGACTGACCGGCCCAGGCGGCCTGCCGGTTGGCGTCTCGGGAAAGATGATCGCGATGATCTCGGGGGGCATCGACTCACCAGTGGCGGCGTGGCTGATGGCAAAACGCGGTGCCGAGGTCGAGCTCGTCCACTTCCACGGCCAACCGTTCACCGACCCATCCTCCGTCCGCCAGGTTTCCGAGCTCGCCGAAGTCCTGACTCGATACCAGTTGCGCACCGTTCTTCATCTCGTACCGATCGGGGATGCGCAGCGCGCGATCGTTACCCATGCTCCCGCACCACTGAGGATGGTTCTCTACCGGCGACTGATGCTGCGCATCGCGGGAGAGCTCGCATCGCGCCAAGAAGCCGATGCCGTTATCACCGGTGATTCCCTCGGACAGGTTGCGTCCCAAACGATCCAGAACATCCGCACGATCGACGATGCCGAGCCGGGCATCCAGATGCTTCGTCCGCTGATCGGTTTTGACAAACAAGAGATCGTCGACCGCGCTATGAAGATCGGCACCTACGAGATATCAACTCGCAACTATCAAGACTGCTGCGTGCTGTTCGCGCCGCGATCCCCTGCGACACGTACCCGGCCGTCCGATGCCGCGACCGCCGAGCAGGACTTGGATGTTTCCGAGCTCGTCGGAAAGGCACTGGCTGCCGTAGAGACGCGCGTGATCGAGCTTCCACCGCCGGAAGCGGGTTCTCAGCTGGAGAGTTAGAGCTTCTCTTTGATCGTCTTGGAGAGGTTCGACATCATCCGCCGCGCCCCGGCCAGCCGCTCGCGCGTCGACGGGGCGGCAAGCAGCTGAACGACTCCCTCCGTCATCTCGCGAACGTTGTCGGAGTACGGATACCAGAAGAACCTTTTCTGCTTGAGCATCGGACGCGCAACGTGGACCGGGATCACGAACTCCCGGAGACCCTCGACCCCGTTCAGCCGCCCGAAACCAGACTCTCCAACCCCGCCCCAGGGCGCCCAGGAAGCAGCGGGAGCCTCGCCGTGGAAGTTGACGGTGACCGTTCCGGCCTTCAGTTCCGATGCGACGGAATCGCCACGGTCGCGACTCTTCGTCCACACCGAGGCAGTCAGGTTGACGCCCTCTTCGTTGGCGCGGCGGATCGCCTCCTGCTCGTCTCGCACGCGGGTGATGCTCAGGACCGGGCCGAACGTCTCATCGCGGAGCACCGACATCTCTTCGCTGACGTTCTCGAGGATCGTGGGTGCGTACCACAGCGATCCGTTCTTGTTCTTGGGGCCGACCTCGGGCCCGCCCGCGAGCAGCTTCGCTCCCTTTTCGAGCGCGTCCTTGACTTGAGACGACACGATGTCGAGCTGCCTTGCGAACGTGAGGCTTCCAACCTCGGCATCGTCGGTCGCGTACCTGACCTTCCCGAGCTTCGAGACCAGCTGGTCCTCGAAACGGTCGGCAACCGAATCCACGACGTAGGTGCGTTCGATCGAGCAGCACGTCTGTCCGGCGTTGAAGAATGAGCCCCACAAGATGCCGGACGACGCCATATCTAGATCGGCATCGTCACAAACGATTGCGGCGTCCTTGCCCCCCAGCTCCATAACGACGGGCGTGAGGTGTTTGGCTGCGGCTTCGCAGATCTTGCGGCCCGTGGGAGGCGACCCGACGAAAGAGATCTTGTCGCACGGGGCATCGACCAGCGCCGCACCCACGTCCCCTCCACCCTGGATCACCGACGCCACGCCCGAAGGCAACGGGTCGAGGATCTCGCGGATCAGCTCACCGCATGCGGGCGTTACCTCGGACGGTTTGATGACGACCGCGTTGCCGGCCGCGAGAGCGGGAAGGAACGCGAGGAAGCAGTTGGTAATGGGGTAATTCCACGGCGTGATGCAGCCGACCACACCGAAGGGCCGGTACTCGACCCGCGACTGAGCACCGAGCATCATCTTGGCGATGCGAGGGCGCGACAGGCCGCTGATGCGCTTCGGGCGAAGGAACTTCGCGGCCGTTTGCTCGTAGGTTGCCAGGGCCATCAGCGGAGGAAGCACGTCGTGCCCGAGAGCCTCGAACTCCGGCTTCCCGCACTCGGCGGCCACCGTGCGGACGATCTCGTCTTTCAACTCGTAGATGCGGTGACGAACCTGAGCAAGCATCCGAGCGCGTCCCGCAGGCGGGATCGCCGCCCATTCGGGTTGGACCTTGCGAGCGTGCGCCACGATGTCGGCAACTTCACCCGGCGATACGGCGCGGATCTCGTCCAACACCGTGCCCGTTCGTGGATCGAACGATCGAAGCGTCGTAGGAGCAGCAGTTTTGGTGCGAGAACGTGAGCGGGAAGAGGTGCGCGTGGTCTCAGCCATCAGGTGTTCCTCCTAGGTAGCACCGCCGGCGAACGGCGGCATCAAGGTTACCGCGGCGCCCTCAGAGACGACTTCGTCGAGCTCCACCCGGTTGCCGTCGACGAGAACCATGGAGGCCAGAGCACGTGGGATCGACAATGCTTCAACGACGTCGGCCACACTCGCTCCATCTGGGAGGTCGATCTCGACCGGGCCCTCGCCGGCGCCCGGAACTCGTTCGCGGAGAGCACCGAAACAAACGACCGTTATGCGCATGCTCAATCCATCCCGCGATGGGATCCGACGATCGTCCGTAC
>JAXDJM010000129.1:0-3764 GCA_034665605.1 Actinomycetota bacterium
GATGACGTCCTTGCTCAAGGGGCTCAACCGGATCCCTAGGGTTGTGGTTTCGCGATAGAGGATCTCCATCAAGTGCCACTTGTGCGTCGGATCGCACAACGCAGCGATCGTTACTGCCGGGCGCCCTTTTTTCATGACGATCGGCGTTGCCCACGCATCGTGAGCCCCTGCTTCGAGTAACGAATCGATCACGTACGGCACCAGCTCGGGGGTCATGTCGTCGAGGTTGGCTTCGAGTATGAGCGCATTCGGAGAGTCGATGCGAGCCGGCGTTTCTTCGCCCACTACGACTCGAAGAACGTTCGGGATATCTAGATCGCGCGCGCCTGCACCGTAGCCCGATGCCTCGATCTTCAAGCCGGGCATCGGACCAAACTCCGACGCGAACGCTTGTAGGAGAGCGGCACCGGTGGGGGTGATCGTTTCGACGTCGCCCCTTTCGAACATCGGAGCGCCATGGAGGATCTCGACTACCGCTGGTGCGGGGAGCGGCAGGGGGCCATGTTGCGACTGAACGAAGCCGCGGCCCGTGGGGATCGGCGAGCACACGACGGTGTCGACGTCGAGTGATTCGAGCGCCGCACAGGACCCCACGATGTCGACCAGTGCGTCGACGGCCCCGACCTCATGGAAATGCACGTCGTCTAAGTCGCTGTCGTGAACCTTGGCTTCGGCACGCGCCAGCAACTCGAAGACTTCTAGAGCTCGCGTGCGGACGGCGTCCTCGAGATCGGCGTGCTCGAGCAAGGCTCTGACTTCTTTATAGGCTCGTTGAGTAACGGAGTCGTCGGCTTGAACGCTCGCTTTCAATGCACGGATCCCATTCTTGGAAACCTTTTCGAATGTCAGCGTGGCTCCGAGATCGAGCGCGGCAATCGCTTCGGTCACATCTTCTCGGGACGCACCACAGTCGACCAGAGCGGCAAGGATCATGTCGCCCGCCGCTCCCCCGATGCAGTCGAAGTAGCAAACCGTCATGCGCGAGCCTGCTGCAGGATGCGCGCTGCCACCGCTCCCGCTCCGAAACCGTTGTCGATGTTGGTCACGACGACTCCGGGCGCACAAGAGTTCAACATGGTCAGTAAGGCGGCAAGGCCCGAGAAAGATGCGCCGTAGCCGACCGACGTCGGGACCGCGATGATCGGTGCGGATGCGATCCCGCCCACGAGGCTGGGCAGGGCCCCGTCCATCCCGGCCACAACAACGATCACGGCGGCGTCGGCGAGCCGACCTTGCTCGGCCAGCACCCTGTGAGGGCCGGCGACTCCTACATCGTTGATGCGCTCGACGACAACACCGAGCGCGCCGGCAGTGGCGGCGGCTTCGTCGGCGATGGGCAGATCTGAAGTTCCTGCAGCAATGACTACGAGTCTTCCCGTCAGCGTTTTGGTTTCGCTACGCAACACGAAGAGGCGCGCGCGCTCGTGATGAACGGCTTTGGGGAACTGCGCCGCGATGGCCGACGCCATGTCCGGCGGAACCCGCGTCGCCAAGACGGCGGAGGTCGTTGTCTCTAACAACCGCCGGCCGATAGCGATCACTTCGTCGGTGGTCTTCGATTCCGCGTAGATGGCCTCGCCCATCCCCGTGCGCAGCTCTCTGTGGGTGTCGAGACGCGCGAACCCAAGATCTTCGAAGGGGGCCGCGCTGAGCTCTCGGACCGCGGCGTCGATCGTGGTCGCACCCGTCTGGACTGCTATGAGCAGGTCTTTTACCGCTTCCGAGCGCATACCCCAGTGTAGGATTCCCCGCCGTGCCGCATCTCACCAACGACCAGCAGACCCTCTATCTTGCGATCGCGGCCGGCGTGGCCCTCATCGGCTTATTGCTGGCCCTGGTACTGGCGTTCCGCCTTCGGAAGGTCCGGCGTGAATACGCCATCCTCCGAGGCGAAGGCAAGGACCGCGACATCTTCGCTGCCGTCAGCCGTGGATTGCGCAAGGTCGACGCGATCGATCGGCGCCTGGATGGGGTGGTCGCTACCCAGGAAGATGCTGCAAAGCTGGGCCGGTTCGCAGTCCAGAAGTTCGGGATCGTGAGATACGACGCGTTCGAGGACATGGGGGGCCGTATGTCGTTTTCGGCCGCCTTGTTGGACGACCATGGGGACGGGCTAGTTCTGACCTCGATCAATGGACGTACCGAGACCCGCACCTATGCCAAGGAAGTCCGCGGGCTCACATCTGAGTTCAATCTCTCCGACGAAGAGCAGAGCGCGATCTCGGAAGCCACGTCCGTCCGGCCCCCGCAACAGCCTCAGACCTCTGCGTCGCGCTGACGCCGGCGCGTGATCGATCTTCGTCTCCTCCGGGACGATCCCGACGCGGTACGGGCCGCGTATGAAAAGCGTGGGGGGGTCGATGGATTAGATCGGGTCATCGAGCTCGATGAAGAGCACAGGCGGTTGCTCGGTGACGTCGAGGCTTTGCGAGCCGAGCAGAACCGGGCCTCCAAGGCGATCGGTCGCGCTGCTCCCGAAGAGCGCCAGAAAGCCATCGCGGAAGCCAAGGAATTGTCGGATCGTCTGAAAGAACTCGAGCCTCGCTTCGAGTCTGTTGAAGCAGACCTCAACGAAGCGGCCTCCTTCCTGCCCAACCTTCCTCACGACTCGGTCCCCGCAGGGTTGACCGAGGTCGACAACGTTGTCGAAAGAGAAGTAGGCGACAAACCGGATTTCGATTTTGCTGCGCGGGATCACGTCGAGCTGGGAGAGAGCCTGCGGATCTTCGACGGCGAGCGCGCAGCTAAGACGTCGGGCAGTCGTTTCGTTTATCTCACGGGGGCCGGGGCGATCCTCGAGCTTGCGCTCGTACGGTTCACGATCGATTTCTTGTCCGAGCGCGGGTTCACTCCGATCGTCACGCCGGCCCTCGTGAAGCGAGACGCGATGTATGGCACGGGGTTCTTTCCTGCAGAGGAGCACGAGTTCTACACGATCGATCGCGACGAGCTTTACCTCGCGGGCACGTCTGAGGTTGCGCTCGCGAGCATGCATTCCGACGAGATCTTGCCGCGCGACGCGCTGCCCGTCCGTTACGCAGGTTTCTCGTCCTGCTTCCGTCGCGAGGCGGGAAGCTACGGCAAGGACACGAAAGGACTCGTCCGCGTTCACCAGTTCGACAAGGTCGAGCAGTTCTCGTTCACGCATCCTGACGATTCGTGGGACGAGTACGCCGCCATCCGCACGAATCAGGAGAAGATCCTGCAGGCACTTGAGATTCCTTATCGGGTGCTCGTGATGTGCGCTGGTGACCTCGGTTCATCGGCTGCCAAGAAAGTCGACCACGAGGCGTGGTTGCCGGGAGCGTCCCGCTACATGGAAGTTACGTCCGCAACGAACGCGACGGACTATCAGGCGCGTCGCCTTCAGGTTCGGTTCCGCGCCGAGGGCGGCACGCGTCTCGTTCATACCCTGAACGGAACGGCATGTGCGGTAGGTCGGACGATAGTTGCGCTGCTCGAGAACCATCAGCGTGGCGACGGGACCGTCGCTATCCCCGAGGCATTGCGTTCGTACACGGGATTCGACGAGCTGAAGCCCCGGGCCTGATCATCTACACACGGGCCGTCGCCCCACGACCGAACGCTAGGCTCGCCGGCGGAGGGCTACGGTAACTGGCAACCGGACGGTCTTGAAAACCGTTGTCCGAAAGGACTTAAGGGTTCGAGTCCCTTGCCCTCCGCTATGGCTGGCCTGCGTCTTTCAGACTTGTCTGCCGTGGATGAGTCCGTGGGGTTGGTTGCTTGCCATTCTCTTGCCATTC
>JAXDJM010000130.1:0-3454 GCA_034665605.1 Actinomycetota bacterium
GGCTATTCCTGGTTGACCAACACACTCGATCCGGAAGAGGGCGGCGTTCGGTTGGCCGTATTCGCCGCGATGGCGGCCATGCTCGTCGTCGCCCTCGCCGTGCCGCGGGCCTTTGGTTCGGACGGAGTTACGTTCGGCGTTTCCTACTTCATCGTCCGCGCCATCCTCCTTGTCTTGTACGGCGTCGCCGGTCGCGGTAACCGCGACCTGTTACGCAGCGTCTTGAAGATCGTTCCCGCAGGGATACTGGGGCCGGGTCTGCTCGTCGTTGCGGGCTTCACGCATGGTTCGGCTCAACTGATGCTGTGGGGAGCCGCGCTGATCATCGACTACCTCGGCGTCCTGGTGGGAGACGTCGGCGCGTGGAGCATCTCACCTGAGCACTTCGTGGAACGCAACGGGCTCATCATCATCATCGCTTTAGGCGAATCGATCTTTGCGATCGGGATCGGCGCAGCGGGACTTCCGCTTGACGCCGGGGTGATCGCAGCGGCCCTTCTAGGGGTAGCCATAGCCGCCGCGTTGTGGTGGTCATACTTCGACTGGGTCGCGTACGTCGCTCAAGCGACACTGGCAGAAACAGCCGGAGCAAAGCGCGCTGCACTTGCACGAGATGCGTACTCATACCTGCACTTACCGATGGTCGCCGGCATCGTCCTGTTCGCACTCGGTCTCAAGACCAGCCTCGCCAACGTGAGCGGTTCGCTCGGGACCATCCCGGCTCTCGGACTCTGCGGGGGAGTCGCCCTCTATCTACTCGCGCACGTCGCCCTGCGGCTGCGGATCCAAGGCGGTTTCGGCCGTGGCCGCCCGATGGCAACTGTCCTGTTGATAGGCCTGTTCCCCCTGGTGAGACACGTGTCGGCCGTGAGCGCCCTCGCGCTGGTATTAGTCGCTTGCGCGTCCCTTATCGGCTACGAAGCCATCAGACATCGAGAGTCACGAGCCTTCATCCGAAGTCGACGAGGTGAGTTCACTGTAGAAGAGGTCCGCGCCTATATCGGCGAGCACGAGGGTCGCTCCGCTCGCGGCAACCGATCGGACCATGCGACTTGAGCAGGCGCGCGACACTTGAGACATGCAGCCCTATGCTTCTCTTGCCACTTCCTCTAGGCGCCGGCGGTAACTCGCCCACCATTCTTCGTCGGCCGGCGGCATGTTGTCGTTTCCCTCACGAAACCCAACGCGGCCGTCGATGAGCTCTCGAACGATGTCGGCATGTCCGGCATGACGATGTGTTTCCGTAGTCATGTGGACGAGAATCCGGTGGAGTGTCACTTCCGTCCGATCTTCAGGCCACCACGGCACGCGGCCGATCGCGTCTAGAGGCAAAGCTGCGATGGTGTCGTCTGAATGTGCCCACACCCGCCGGTAGAGCCCAATTATCTGCTCGCGCGATTCATCGGCAGTCGCCCACATGTCGGCATTCATCTCGGCCCCTTCGTCGAACCACGGCAGTGGCTCGTCAAAAGGGAACCCGAAGCATTCACCGAAGTAGCCCGCCTCGACGCTCGCGATGTGCTTTACGAGCCCCAGCAGGTTCGTACCGGTCGGGGTGAGAGGCCTTCGGATGTCGTATTCAGAGAGCCCGTCGAGCTTCCATAGCAAGGCGTCTCGCGCGACCTGCAGATAGCGGCTGAGGTCTGCTTTCGGATCCGATCCGACCATCCGCTCAGGATGCCACAGGGAATACCGACTCTTTGGGGGCCGGGCACATCGGTAAGGCTATGGAGAGTGCCGGCACTCATGCCTCTCGCTCATTCACAAAGCGTGGAGGTGCTCGGCGGCGACCCGCTTGGGAACGACCATCCGCCACGCCTCTATCACGATCTCGCGCATCTCGGCATCATCGATGGCTTCCAGTCGAACCACCACCCAGTTGTATCGAAGGTCGGAGGTCTCGGGCATCGTGAACTTGTCGGGCTCCGATGCGACCAACGCCTCCCTCTCTTCCTTCGGGAAGGCGAATCCCATTTGAGTCTCATCGCGTGAGAAGGCGAGGTAGACGATTCTCCCGACGCGGAACTTCACGCGATCTCTGACGAGGGCCTCGTAAGATCTGGGCAGGGTCAGGGCGAGCTCGCGCACGGCCTCGATCGTCGTCATCTTTCATGCATACTGCGGGCGCCCGGTGGGCCCGTAGACCTGGCTCGTTATCCCCTTGAAGGTCGCTCGCGAGTCGACCAGGTCAAGCCCTGTGTCCGAGCCGGCGTTGGGGAACAGCCGCGTGCCCGGCGTCACGCGCGTTCGTAGCGTAGGTAAACGACGCGCGAGGCGAAGGTCCGCGTCTCCACGAGATTCAGGTGAAAGATTTGATCGACCGACGGAAAGAACGGCTTCCCTCCGCCGACGACTATGGGGTGGATGAACAGCCTGAAGTCGTCGACCAGCCCGAGTTTGATCGCCTCTGCTGCCAGGTCGGCTCCGCCGATCTCCACGTCCTTCCCGGATCGTTCCTGCAACCCGGCAACCTCTTCGGCAATGCCGCTCTGGGCGAGGCGCGTATTGCCCACCACTTCGTCGAGTGTGCTTGAGAACACGACCTTGGGCAACGCCTTCCAGATCTCTGCGAACTCGAGCGCGTAATCGGTTGCTGCGGGGTCCTCGTGCGCCGTCTCCCAGTACTTCATCGTTTCGTACAGCCGCCGGCCGAGGACATGGCCGCCGAGCGCGCGGACCCGCTCGTTGTGGAAGCGGTGCAGTTCCTCATCTGGAACCGACCAGTCGAAATTCCCGTCGGGCCCGGCGATGAAGCCGTCCAGCGACATACTCATCGAATAGATCAGTTTCGGCACGATCATTCCTCCTTCCCCGTCGGTGATGCTCGTTGCGACGACCGCACAGGTTCACGACATCATCGTCGTTAACTTGCGCAGAATCGGAAACGGGCAGGGCATCCTTAGCGGAGGGCAAAGGGACTCGAACCGTTAAGTCCTTGCGGACAACGGTTTTCAAGCCGGCGAATCTGGTTCCCGCACTATCCCCGCTGGGCTCGATCACTCCCGGCTAACAATTTACGGGTTTGCTCGAGCGACAGCCTGCACGTTGCGCGCTGCGAAGCACCGGACGGTCGCGTAAACGACCGCTACCTCTAAGCGTTTACGCAGACGACGAACACCTGAAGCTGCCAGTTGGCGAGGGCGCCACCGGCGGGCTGTATCGAGTCGGCGCGTGCCCTCCACGTATCGTCGCTGATGACGTTTTCCTGGCCGTTGAATGTCTCGAGGGGAGCGCTTTCGGTCAGCATCACCTGACCGGCCGCGCCGGGTCCGAAAATGATCTTGGCCCCGCCACCCGTGAGCTTCTTGCCGGTTGGACAATGCGCGGACACGGTCTTAGGAGTCGTGGCGTCGAATTCGGAGTGTCCCGGCACAATCTCGAGTCCTTGCACTCCTCCTCCCGATCCGGATCCCGCCGGGCCCGGCGATCCCTGGGGCCCTGGTGGGCCAGAGGG
>JAXDJM010000131.1:0-3977 GCA_034665605.1 Actinomycetota bacterium
GAGCCAGCGATACGTGATCGCGCGCGGCCCCCGGCGACAAACCGCAGCGCCAGCCAAGCCAGTGAGCAGCAGAGGTGCACCCCTGTTGGGCCCACGAACCGCGGCGATCGACTTCGGCGGTCAGCGCGAGCTGACGCGCTTGAGATGCCGCGATGTTCGCCGACGTCTCCGTCAGCTCGGCCTCGAGTTCGTCGTCCGACAACGACGCGAACTCTGAAGTTGCGGCCGCTGAACGATCATCGGCGATCCCTGGTGCGGACCCGGGACTGCTCTTGAGGGTATCGGAGTCGAACATATGTTCGATTGTAATGCCTCCATACGACACAAATCAACCCGCTCCTTGCGCCGGAGCGAGTGCCGCAGAATCTCCCACGTGAATCCTGTGGCTTGTGTTAACTATTGGTAAAGTTGCGGCCAAAGAGGAAGGGGAGGCAGGTGGCAACTCAGACCCGACGTCGGCGCGCGTCCGGACGCTCGGCCCCCGCGCGGCGTCCGAGCCGGGGGAAACCTCGCTCCCGCGGCCGGCGGCCGGCTCCTCGTCGTCGTCCCTCCCAGCCCCCAGTCATCGCCCGGGTCGCCTCGACGATCGGCGGCCACATCGTCAGTGCGCCCGCAGAGGTGTGGGGTGTCGTCACGGTCTTCGCCGGGATCCTCGCGTGGCTCGGTATCTACGGACACGGTGCGGGACCGATCGGCGCGGGGATCCGTTACGTAGCGACGCTCTTCGTCGGCGGCATGGCTTTCGTCGTTCCACTGGCCGTTATCGCGGCGGGAGCACTGGTCATCGTTCCTCGCACGCGCACCCACGTCGTTCGCATCGCGATCGGTTTCGCTCTTGCGACCGTCGTGCTCGCGGCGATGATCCATCTCGCGCATCACGACCGCCCGATCTCGGTTCCGCTCGAGCGTCTTCGCCACATCGGCGGGATCCTCGGCGCAGTCATCGCACGTCCGATCTCCGACGGGATCGGGACATGGCCTACGTGGATCGTGCTGGTGTTGGTTCTCGGTGTCGCGACTTTGGTGCTGACGCGCACACCGGTCGGGCGTGTCTATGGCTGGGTACGCGAGGGCAGCGCGACCTCCTATGCGTTCCTGCGAGGCCTTGCTGCCGGGGTCGGCATCGATGAGGACGAAGAAGAAGACGACGACGAGCAAGAGGATTACGACCAGTACGAGCTAGAGGACGAAGACGAAGACGAAGAGGACGAAGAAGAGGGTGATGAGGAAGACGATGAGGACGAAGAAGGATCCGACGACGAGGTCGCGGCCACCAGCCGGCCCCGACAGTTGTCGATCCCTGTAGGCGATTCCCGCTCGTTCAAGCTTCCGCCGCTGGATCTCCTCGCCCGCGGCGACAACCGTGAGATCTCTGCACGCTCGATCGAAGAGACGACGAAGATCCTGGAAGCGACCCTCGACCAGTTCCAGGTCGATGCGTCCGTGACCGGCTACACCGCGGGCCCCACCGTTACCCGCTTCGAGATCGAGCTGGGGGCCGGGGTCAAGGTCAACCGGGTGCTGTCTTTGAAGAACGAGATCAAGTACGCCCTGGCGTCCGGTGAGTTGCGCTTCTTGGCCCCCATCCCGGGTCGCTCCGCCATCGGGGTCGAGGTTCCCAACAGGACCCGTCAGCTCGTCACGCTCGGAGACGTTCTGCGTTCGCGTGAGGCCCAATCGAACAAGCACCCACTCACGGTTGGATTCGGCAAAGACATCTCGGGCGAGGCGATGATGACGAACCTCACCGAGATGCCGCACCTGCTAATTGCGGGGGCGACGAACTCGGGAAAATCGTCGTGTCTCAACACGATCATCACTTCGATCCTGGTTCGCGCCAGGCCCGATCAGGTGAGGATGGTGCTGATCGATCCCAAGCGTGTCGAGCTGTCGCACTTCTCGGGCGTGCCGCATTTGATCACTCCGGTCGTCACGGTTCCCAAGAAAGCCGCGAGCGCGCTGAGCTGGGTCGTTCGAGAGATGGAAACCCGCTACGAGACGCTCGCGCATTCCGGGATGCGGAACCTCGAGTTCTACAACGAGGCAGCCGCGCGCGGAGCCGTCGTCAAACGCAACGAAGAGGACGACGACCCGCGTCCGCTCCCCTACATCCTGGTGGTCGTCGACGAGCTGTCGGATCTCATGATGGTGGCGCCTCGCGATGTCGAGAATGCCATCTGCCGGATCGCTCAGATGGCGCGGGCCGTGGGCATCCATCTGATCGTCGCGACGCAGCGGCCTTCGGTCGATGTCGTCACCGGCGTCATCAAGGCCAACATCCCGTCGCGGCTCGCGTTCTCGGTCGCGTCACAGCAAGACTCGCGCGTGATCCTCGACCAAGGTGGAGCGGAGGATCTGATAGGCCACGGCGACATGCTGTTCTTGCACGCGAACTCGTCGAAGCCGCGCCGTATCCAAGGAGCATGGGTCAACGAGAAAGAGGTCGCGGCCGTCGTCGGGCACTGCCGTCGCCAAGGTCACCCCGAGTACGTCGAGGGAGTCACGGTCGAGGAAACCTCGCAATCGTCGCTCACCGGCGTCGGCGCGGACGACGAACTGCTGCAAGAGGCGCTCGAACTTGTCGTGCGCTCGCAGCTGGGTTCGACATCGATGCTCCAGCGCAAGCTCCAGGTCGGCTTTGCCCGCGCGGGCCGCTTGATGGATCTGCTCGAGCAGCGAGGGATCGTGGGACCGTCACATGGGTCCAAGCCGCGCGACGTGCTGATGACCGTCGAGGAGCTCGAACAGCTCGAACCTGCTCGCTAAGCGCTTCGGGCGCCCCTTCTATAATCGTTCGAGCGCCGTAGCGGCGCGTTGACTTCCCCGCGTTAGGAGTTTCTAAAAGAGTGCCCGAGCCCAAGACGATGGGGGCCTACCTCCGCGCTGCGAGGCGCCGTCGCCGCGTAAGCATCGAGAGGGCCGCCGAAGACACCAAGATCCGGGCGACTTTCCTCATGAGGATGGAGTCGGACGAGTTCGACTTTCTCGCGCCCGCGTACGTGCGCGGATTCCTCAAGTCCTATGCACGCTACCTACGGGTCGACCCGGATCCGTTGCTCGTCGAGTTCGACCGCCTCCACGGGGGGCCGCGGGTAGATGCCGCGCAGATCGTTGCACTGCAGCGACGGGAACGGAACCTTCCGCGGCCGCGCCTGAATCTGAATAGTTGGGTCGTCGCCGCGGGCGGAGCGGTGCTCGTCCTGATAGTGCTCGCAGTGGTCGGCATCGCGAACGCGCCTAAGAGCGCGCAACCGTCCGCACCTCGCGTCGCGGCCAACGACGGCCCATCTTCCACACCGTCCGGATCGTCGAGCGCGTCTCCAACGGTTTCTGTGTCGCCGTCTGCCTCGTCTTCGGCTTTGGCCTTCGATAACGGCATCGATCTGAAGATCGTTGCGACGAGCGCGCGGTGTTGGGTGAAGGTCCTCGGGGCCGATAGTCAGACGGTTCTTTACACGGGCACGCTCGAAGTCGGACAGAGTCAAAGCGTGTCCGATCCCAAGTCGATGACCGTTCTACTCGGCAACGCACCGGGAGTGGAGCTCGTGGTGAACGGACAGAATCTGGGCTCGCCGAAGAATGGGGTGGTCGAGACGATCCACCTGCCGCAAGACATCAAGTCCCTGTTCGGCTGATGTCCAGGGTCGCGATCGTTAGCTTGGGGTGTCCGAAGAACTCGATCGACTCCGAGGGCCTCGGGGGCCTGATCGGCGCCGGAGGTCACACGGTGATAGAGGACGTCGATTCGGCAGATGTCGTCGTCGTAAACACCTGCGGTTTCATCGACCCGGCGCGGCGCGAGACGATCGAAGAGGTTCTCGATCTAGCCCAGCTGAAGACCTCCGGTGACCTGCAGGGCCTCGTCTTGACGGGTTGTCTCGTGGCACGGAGCGCGGGCGAGCTCGAAGATTCGCTTCCCGAAGTCGACGCGCTCGTCGATTTCGCCGCGTACCCACGCATCGCAGAGATCGTCGACG
>JAXDJM010000132.1:0-3375 GCA_034665605.1 Actinomycetota bacterium
GTCGTCCGCCAAGCAGTGGCCTCGGGCGTTCACATCGACACCATCGTCGTCGCGCCCGACCTCCTGCGAAGTGAAGACGCCCGAAGAGTGATCGATACGGCAGCCGGACGCGGGGCAGCGGTATCGCACCTCGGGGCCGATCTGTTCAAAAGGATCAGTGACCGCGACAACCCCGCCGGCCTAGCCGCCATCGTCTCTCCCCATATGACGGAGCTGGAGGACCTGGCGATCGATGACGGCGCTCTCGTGATCCTGCTGGACAACGTTGGCGTGCCCGGCAATCTCGGCACCGTAGCGCGGACCGCAGATGCTATCGGCGCACGCGGCCTGGTTCTCGCCGGGAACTCGACGGACCCATGGGACCCCGCTGCGATCAAGGCCAGCATGGGAACGTTGTTCGAGCTCCCGGTGTGCACGATCGACAGTGCGCTTGGTGCGATCCGATGGGCGCGCTCGAAACGCCTGACAACGATCGCCACATCCGCACGCGCGGCCCGCTCTATCTACGACGCACAGCTACGGGTGCCCGCCCTCGTCATGTTCGGAAGCGAACAACATGGCTTGGACGACACGACGCTCGCCGGTGCGGACGAGCAGGTCCGCATTCCGATCCGGGGACACGCATCGTCGCTCAACCTTGCGGTCGCGGCGGGGATAACCCTGTTCGAGTTGACACGCCGATCTTGAGCGAGCGCTTTTTATAGATCGACCAGGTCCGGCAAGACCTTCTCTATGAAGGAGTCGAGCCGGGACTGACCCTCACTCGGCCAGCTGACCGTCAGGTAACCGATCCCGATCCCGGCCAACTGTTCGACGTGTTTGCGGACAACATCGAACTCTTCCGATAACGACAGAGCCGTCGCGCGCATGATGCTCGATGGGTCGCGCCCTGCCGTGCGAGCACTTTCGTCCACGATCGCGGACCGCCGCTCCAATAGCTCGACGGGACCGAACGAGTGCCACACGTCGGCGCGACGACCGACGAGCGGAAGCATCAGCTTCTCTCCGCCGGCCCCGATCCACAGTGGCGGGTGCGGCGTCTGGACCGGCTTGGGGTTGTAGTCGGCGTCGCGCAGCTTGTAGAAGCGACCGTCGAAGGTGACGCCCTTCTTCGTCATCAGGGACGTCAGCACCTCGATCGCTTCTTCCAACCTCTTCACGCGTTCGGGGGCCGGTGGGAACGGGATGCCCAGCTCGTCGTGCTCGCCCTGGAACCACGCGGCCCCCACCCCGAGCTCGAGACGGCCCGCGGAGATGTGATCGACGGTGACGGCTTCGGCTGCAAGCACCGACGGGTGGCGGTACGTGATCCCGGTGACGAGAGTGCCGAGTCGGATGCGTGTCGTCGCTTGCGCAAGTCCGGCTAGCAACGTCCACCCCTCGAGACACGGTCCACTTGGGTCGCCGTACAGAGGTTTGAAGTGATCGAACACCCACGCACCGTCGAATCCAGCATCTTCCGCGTAACGCGCGCGACGAACGAGCTCGTCCCACGAAAGCTGATGTTGACTGATATCGATCCCGAATCTCATAGATCCATCCTTTCAGATCACATCGTCGAGAAAGTCGCTCACGGTTGCTGCAAGGTCGTCGTACTTGCCCCAGAAGAAATGATTGGCGCCCCGTAACTCGATGAATTCGGCACCGGCAACCAGCTCCGCCCACGCGCGGCAATCCTCGACTTCGACCAGGTCGTCGTTGGCGCCGCACACGATGAGGAGCGGGGCGTCGACATTGACGTCGTTCGGATCGGGAAGCCCATCGGTTATCCCCGGCCGCTCCCGGACGGCGGGGGCGATGGCAACGCAAGCCGCGAGGTCTCGGTCTTCTGTCGTGTAGCGAACCGCTACGGCAGCACCGAACGACCATCCCGCGATCGCCACCGGAAACCCGTCGAACCGATCTCGGGCCGTGCGCACGGCTCCGGCTGCATCCGCGACCTCCGCGCGACCGGTCGAAGACGTTCCCTCGGACGCTCCGATGCCGCGGAAGTTGAACCTCAGCACGGCCCACCCTTCAGCCACCAGTGCGTCCCGCACCGCCAGCAGCAGGGGAGCGTTCATCGTGCCTCCCATCTGCGGATGTGGATGGCACATGACAACGACGGCTTTCGGTTCGTCGGGCGCGTCGAGCACTGCTTCGAGCAGCAGCCCGTCCGTCGAACGCGTCTCGATGGGATCGTCGGTCATCTACGAGACCTCGGCAACCGCGCGCCTGATCGATGCGGCGACGCCGGCCGCATCCGATTCCGACTCATACCGGGTGCGCGGCCAGAAGAACCCCCGGAGGCCGTCTTTCTTGTTGCGCGGGACCACGTGAACGTGGAGGTGGGGCACGCTTTGGCTGACCTTGTTGTTGAGCGCGATGAAGCTCCCATGCGCTCCCATCGCTTCCTGCACCGCGGCACCGAGCAGTTGGACCACTTCGAAGTAGGGCCCAACGCGGTCACGGGGGAGGTCGCCCAGGGTCTCTACATGCCCTTTGGGGACGACGAGGCTATGTCCCTTGAAGAGTGGGCGGTGGTCGAGAAAGGCGATGGTGGTTGCGTCTTCGTACACGAGATGAACCAGGGAAGGGTCGGCAACGACATCGCAAAAGGCGCACATCTCGCGCAGCCTACGGGGCTTACCCAGAGGGCCACGAGGGTAAGTCGAACGCGTGACCGCCGTCATAACCGTGTGGCAGGACATTGCATGCCCGTGGGCAACCCTTGCCGTCTACCGGCTCGATCGCGCGCGCACCCGACTTGGCCTAACCGATCGGATCGGACTCGACCTTCGCGCGTTCCCACTCGAGCTGATCAACTCGAGACCCACACCCAAGGGAACCCTCGATGCCGAGATCCCGGTCGTCGGGGGACTCGAGCCGGACTTCGGTTGGCGCAGGTGGCGCCGGCGCGAATGGGAGTGGCCGGTCACCACGCTCGGAGCCCTCGAAGCCGTATACGCGGCCAAGGAGCAAGGCCTGCAAGTATCCGAAGGACTCGACATGGCGCTGCGACGCGCTCTCTTCTGCGACTCGCGGACGATCTCGATGCACCACGAGATCCTGAACGCGGCCGAAGCTGTCGACGGGCTCGATCTAAAGGGGCTTACAACCGCGCTCGAGAGCGGTCGCTTCCGGCCTCAGGTATTCGATGACTATCGGATCGCGCAGACGACGAAGGTCAAGGGAAGCCCACATCTGTTCCTGCCGGACTCGACGGACGTCCACAACCCCGGCGTCGAGCTCCACTGGACGGACGACCACGGCTACCCCATAGTCGACAAGGACGATCCCGGCATATATGAGACGCTCCTCATGCGAGCGATCGAAGCGGGCACTAAGGAGGAATTTTCGGATGGATAAAGGAGCGGTGGAACAACACGCTCGGAC
>JAXDJM010000133.1:0-11532 GCA_034665605.1 Actinomycetota bacterium
TCGTCGGTGTCGGGGCGGCCCGTGTCCGCGACCTGTTCCAAAGCGGGAGAGGCGTTGCGCCGGCGATCGTCTTCATCGACGAACTCGACGCTGCGGGGCGTAAACGGGGGGCCGGTGGCGGTGGCGGGGGTTCCGACGAGCGCGAGCAGACCCTCAACCAGATGCTCGTCGAGATGGATGGATTCTCGGTCAGCCAGGGCATCGTCGTGATCGGTGCGACGAACCGGCCCGACATCCTCGACCCGGCCCTGCTGCGCCCCGGACGATTCGACCGCCACGTCACCGTCGAGCAGCCCGATTCCGAAGGGCGCAAGGAGATCCTCGAGCTGCACGCCAAAGGCAAGCCGATCGCATCGAGCGTCGACTTCGAGTACCTCGCGCGACGAACGCCCGGGTTCTCGGGTGCCGACCTTGCGAATGTGATCAACGAAGCAGCACTACTAACGGTGCGCGCGGGGAAGCCCGAGATCCACATCGAGGAGCTCGAAGAAGCGATCCAGCGCGTGTTGTCCGGACCCAAACGTCGCGGCCGGGTCCTGTCCGAAGAGGAGCGGCACCGCGCGGCTTACCACGAATCGGGCCATGCGATCCTTGCCGCCGCTGCGGGACACGCCACCGACGTGCATCGCATAACGATCCTGGCCCGGGGCCGCGGTCTCGGCATGACAACGGTTCAGACCGAGCAAGCTCTACTTCTTACGCGCACGCAACTGTTTTCCCAGATCGTCATCGCGATGGGCGGGCTGTCGGCGGAGAACATCGTCTTCGGCGAGCCTTCGACGGGGGCCGAGCAGGACCTGGAACAAGCAACCGACATGGCGCGCGACATGGTCGGCCGTTTCGGTATGGGAACGCGCAGACGCCGGCTTCTCACCAAGGATGCCGACGCGTTCCTGGGGAACGAGCTCGGCGTGTCCGACCTATCCAACCTCACGCACGAGGAGATGGAGAAGGAGATCGACGACCTGCTGACGGCCGCCGAGAAGAAAGCGGTCGACCTGTTGACCAAGAACAAGGTATTCCTCGACAAGCTCGCCATCCGCCTGGAGTCTGACGAGACGATCGAGGGGGTCGAGCTGGAAAAAGAGCTGACGACCGTCGCCTTGGAGCCGTCGCTCATAGCCATCAGCTCGAATGGGAGCGGCCCCATCGGCAGCTCGGAAAAGTCCGGGTCACAGGCGTCGTCTTCACGTCCGCACACGGCCTAGGGGGGCCGGGGAACCAGGACTTTGGTCCCCGATGTCATATCCGTTATCTAGGACTTAGTCCGCGCGCGCTCGCGAGCGGATGGGAGGTGTGCGTGACGGCCCGACGGGGAGGCACAAAGCGCCGCTACTTGAGCGGTCTCCTCGCGCTCGCCATCGTCGCCGGGCCGATCGTCGCTCTCGGAGCTTTCACCACTGCGAAAGCGGCTACGTCGTGCTCGGTCCCCGGCCACATCCGTTCGGTCGGCAAGTGGGTCCTTGCAGAGAAGCCTCATTTCAAGATGGGCCCGCAGAAGATCACTTCGTTCGCGGTAGATCCCTACAGCGCCGTCAAGATGTACGCGACTAACGGGTCGGTAGTGGAGTCGAGCGTCAATGGCGGGTGCACGTGGCTACCGACTTTCGTTCTTCCTGCAACACCCGACTCCAGCTATCCCTACTCGAGCTCGAACGCGACCATCAAGTCGATCGTCGTTCCGCATTCGGGCGGAGCCTCGAACAACGTGTACCTCCTGATCGCCGAGACCGACGGCGGGGCCACGCGACCCCACGTGGTCGTGAGCCGGGACTCGGGCCAGAGCTGGGCTGCATCCGACACCGGGCTGCCGCCCGTGGGAGACCCGGACGTGCTCCACGTCGGGGTGGCTCCGCCGACGAACGTCTTTGTGGGCATCGATGCCGGCAACGGTGTGCTGGACGCGTTGTATGCGAGCACCGACTCGGGTGCGACCTGGACGCTTCGAAGTGGGCCCACCGATCTCACTCCGCAGCGAGCGATCCGTGACTTCGCGATCGATCCCCTCGATCCATCCCAGCTATGGGGATGGGGGACGAACGGGCTGTATCACTCGAGCGACGGGGGAGCGACGTTTACGCCCGTGCCCGAGTTCGCCGGCACTCCGGTGTCCGAGGTGGACGTGTTCCACGAACCGGGTCACCTCGCACGCGTGATCGCGTTCCGTCCCACGCATCACGATTACGAGCGCTCGGACGACGGGGGCAAGAGATGGCTTAAGTACGACGCGCCGTCACCCGTCACGTCCATCGCGCACGGAGGCTCGGCCGATGCGATCGCGATCTCGGCTGCCGGAAGCGTGTATGGCTACTACTCGTCGGCCTTCGCGTTCGTGAGCCTCAAGCCGCCTTTAGGGGGAATCACCGATCTCGTTTCGACCGAAGAATCCTTCTACGGGCATACGTCGAACTACATCGTTTCGTATGGCTCGTCGGGGGCCACCGTTTCGGTTCCGCCCGAGCTGGCTCTGAACCTGCCGTTCGTGCAGCCGGTCAATGTTCCACCGCCCGTGCCCCCGAGCCTTGCTCCGAGCAACCGGCGGATCGTTCTCAAGCCGGGACAAGCGCGGCGGTTGCCGTACGTCGTCAACCTTCCGCGCCGGCCGCTTCCTCTCGACGTCTTCTTCCTGCTCGACACGTCGAGCAGCATGCGCAAGACGCTTGCGGCGATGCTGGGCCAAACGGTGAGGATCGAGCAAGGGCTCGCCTCGACCGGTGTCGATCTGCGGATCGGCGTCGGCTCGTTCAGGTCGTATCCGGATGCGTTCCCGCCACGGCAGCAAGAGCCGGAGTACGTCTATCACCGCGACCTCGACATCTCCCCGCCGACCGGTGCGCTCATCTCGACCCTCAAGCAGCTGTACCCGGAGGGCGGCGGCCGTTACGACGCTCAACTCGGAGCGCTCTATCAGATGGCAACCGGTGAGGGCCAGGATCTGTACCCGCCTGGGCCGCTGGGCAATGACGTACCTCCCGGCCTGCAGGCAGACTTCCGTAAGAACTCTCTGCGAGTGGTCGTTATGGCGACCGACGAGAACTTCGGTCACAGCTTCCAGAGCCCCGACCCCGCGGACGTGCAGCCACCTCCCAAGATCCCGTCGTTCGACAAGGTAGTGAGTGTGTTGAACGGCAAGAACATCCACGCCATAGGCATCGCGACACAGCCGAAGTCGGTGCCGGACCTCACTCATCTCGCCGCCGCCACCGGCACGGTCGCGCCGCCGGGAGGAGTCGACTGCGACGGAGACGGAACCCCCGACATCGCTCCCGGAGCTCCGATCATGTGCCGCCTCGACACCGAGCAGCTAGACGCCTCGACGGGCCTTGCGCACGCCATCGTCGAATCGCTCAAAGCGATCAGAACGACTGCAGGCGTCGATTTCCAAGCACACGGGTCGTCGAAGGTGATCGACGGAGTGGATCCCTCTGCCTATACGAACGTCGTCTTGCAGTCGACGCACGCGCTTCGTTTCAACGTGGGCGTTCACTGTCCGCTCGGCTCTGGAGGGCAGTCGTTCCCCATCACCGTCGACGCACGCACGCCGGCAAACGTCATGTCTGCGCATATGACGGTCGTGTGCAAGAAGCTGCCCCGCAAGCCGTCGTCTCTTCCCGCGATCCTGGCCGGACTGGCGGTGGCTCCGTTGCCCGTGCTGGCGTTGCCGCCGCCGCCTCCACCCCCCATCACGAGCGTGTCCTCGTCAACGCAGTCGCAGTCGCAGGTTCAGGCGAACGTGGGTAGCGCGACACAAGAGCAAGAGCAGCCCCAAGCAGCCTTCGCTGCCGCGTACGACGCGTACCAGGAACAACAGGCGTATGCGATGACGTCCTATCGCGCCCCTCGTCAGACCTTTCCCGTGGGGGCCGCGGCGATATTCGGCGCGGCTTTCCTCGCCCTCGCGTGGGGGTGTGTGCGGGTCGTCGCTCAAGTTGTCTCCGCCGAACAAAGAGACCGGCGCTAGGCAAGAAGTGCCGGTCGATCAATCTCTCGATCGCAGGCAGGAGCGGAACAGTTCGGGGCGAACTAACCGTCGACCGAACCAATAAGGAGGCAAAGATGAAGCGGCTGTTGGCACTCGTGAGTGTTATCGGCATGATGCTCGCGCTCACGCCGGCGATCTCGCATGCTGGTGGTCCCACCGAGGGCGGAATCACGTCCGACAACGTGGAGTACGTGCGGTTCGTGCCGTTCGAAGTAGGCACGGCCACCGGATCGCGTCTGATCGGCCGCTACCTCTACATCACGAGCTGGAGATCGTTCTCGATCTACGACACCCAGCCCGACCCGTCGAACCCGACGCTTCTGTCGACGACTCCGTTCGCCAAGGACGCAACGACCCAGGGCGATCCGGCGCGTTTCGAGAACGAGGACGTTTCGACTAATGGCAAGTTCCTCGTCTTCTCCGAGACGACTCCTCGGAGCATCCTCTACATCTACGACACCGAGGACAAGACGAACCCGACGCTTCTCTCGCAGACGAGTGGCCTTGGTGAGCACACGATGAGCTGCATCCTTCACTGCCACTACCTGCTGGGCTCGAGCGGCGCGCTCATCGACGTCCACGACCCCGCGAAGCCGAAGCTGATCGGTAACTGGATGAAAGAGCTCGGGATCACGTCCGGCGTTCACGACGTGACCGAGGTGAAGAACGGATACATCCTCGACGCCACATACTCGGGACCGTTCCATTACATCGACATCCGCGACCCGCTGCACCCGAAGATCCTCGCTCAGGGCGTGCGGCCGGGCAATCGCCCGCCGATCATCCACTCGATCGCATGGCCCCGTCAGGGCAAGGACCGCTACATCCTGGTTCAGGAAGAGCAGAATTTTAAGCCGCAGTGTGGGCCCGACAACGGTGGGTTCTTTGTCTTTGACACCAAGGGCTGGAAGAAGACGCACACGTTCCAGTACGTGGACCATTACGACGCCGTGAACGGTGACTTCGTCGACGGCAACCCGCCTGCGAACGCACTGGGCTGCTCGGCTCACTGGTTCGAAGCTCGTGACGACTTCCACAACGGCGGCATCGTTGCGGACGGCTTCTACGAGCACGGGTCGAAGTTCTTCAACGTCGACCACAAGACCGGCAAGCTGAAGGTGACCGGTTGGTTCGAGCCCTACGGTGGATCGACTTCCGCCGACCACTGGGCAACCCACAACATCGTGTACGCGATCGACTATGCCCGAGGCTTCGACATCCTGAAGTACAACGGGAAGTAATCAAGCAACTACTGCCAGGCCGCTGTAGCAGGCGCCAGCGACAAGGGGAGGTCCGAAAGGGCCTCCCCTTCGTTGTTTCGCGGCTGCTGGTTGTGCGTCGAAAGCGCTAGCGAAGCGCGCTGTGGCGCACATGTGAAGTGTTCTAGTGACGCGTCTCCGGGGGTGGAACTTTCTTGCGCGCTTCCTTCTTGACCCGTTTGGTGACGAAGTCCGGCATCGCCTCCAGACCACCTTCCACCGTCTGATCCAGACGCACGGTCGCGCGTTCGATGTTGAGCATCGCTTGCTCGATCCGATCGAGCCGGGTTCCGACGTCCTTCACGTCGACCTCTCCGATCTTGGCGATCAAAAGCTCTTTCAGATCGTCGAGGTCGCGGTTCAAGCGCTCGTCCATCGCGGCGATCCGCTTCTCGAGGTCGCCCGCCACGGCATCGGCGCGAGCCGATAGCTCATCGAAGCCCGTGACGGTTCTGTGGATGTCATCGAGACCGTCGAGCGTTGCGATGACTCGCTGATCGAGGCTTGTTAGTAGCTCAATGAGCGCGGCGACCCGTTGGGGGATCGCCGCGATCGAAGAAAGAGCAGAGCCGCTGTCGTCGTCCATCGGTGCCGGGTCCCTACGATCCACCCTCTTCGACCTTCACCTGATCGAGGATGTCCGAGCTTCCGTCGGCGGCAGCTCTGTTGGCGACCTCGTCTCCGGCACGCAGCCGAAGATAGCGGCCGAACTCACCTCTGACCTTGCGAACCGCTTCAACGAATCGATGCAAGTACAGGTCCCCGGCGTGGGCCTCCAGCGCTTCGAGATCGATCGCCGGGCCCTTGCTGCGGGCGTCTCTTTCCACAGATACCTCCCCGGTCGCCACCGATACCTTCCCGGTCGGCGTTGCGATTTCGGATACTAGGGGGCGAACGGCCGCTAAGCCGTCTTATGCGGTGATTTCGGGAGGAGATAGGGCGCCTTCGCAGAACCTCCTAGGCATGATCTCTCCGAAGATGGGCTCCGGCCTCCGGCACCGCTCGGTTCGGGTGGCATGTGCCGTGGCCATGTCCTTTTGTCTGATCGCGCCGACCGCGGCCACCGCACGTGTTGCCGACGGCGGGGGACCAACCGAGTTCGGCGTCGCATCGGATCACGTGCAGTTCGTTCGTTACGTTCCATTCGAAGCCGGAACCGCGACGGGTGCACGCATCATCGGTCACTACATGTACACGACGAGCTGGCGCAGCCTGTCGATCTACGACGTCTCCGATCCGACCAATCCTCAACTCATGAGCACCACCCCACTTGCGAAGTCGGGAGACCCCGTCAGCTTCGAGAACGAGAACGTCGCGACGAATGGAAGCGTCTTGATCTTCTCGGAGACGATCCCGCGCAACATCCTGCGCGTCTACGACGTAGAAGACAAAACGAACCCGACGGAGGTCGCGTCGGTCGACACGACGACCGGGGCCAAGTTCCAAGCGGCGAATCACACGATCGCTTGCCTGTTCGACTGCACGTGGTTGTGGGGATCGACGGGCGCGATCATCGACCTTCACGATCCCTCGCACCCGAAGGTGATCCACCATCTGTGGAACGAGGGACTGCCCGGTCAGCAAGGCCACAACGTGGTCGAGGTCAAGCCGGGGTTCGTTCTCACTGCTACACAGCCGATGATGTATCTGGACGCTCGCGATCCGATCCATCCCAAAGTGCTGGCGGTTGGTGGCAACGCCGATAAACGATTCATCCACTCCGCCAGGTGGCCTAACTCGGGGTCCGACCGCTTTGCGCTGGCGACGGGCGAGACCAACTTCCAGCCCCGCTGTGGGAACAGCAACGGCTCGTTCATGGTGTGGGACACGAAGAACTGGCAGAAGACGCACACGCTGACGATGACCGACGACTACCGCGTTTCGAACGGTGACGAGGTCGACGGTAGCCCACCTGCCAATACGCAGGGATGCTCGTCGCACTGGTTCCAGGAGAACCCAACGTTCCACGACGGCGGGCTTGTTGCTTCGGGCTTCTACGACCACGGCATGCGGTTCTTCGACGTCTCGAGCGCGGGCAAGATCTCGTTGGCCGGCTACTTCCTGCCTTACGCGGCCGACACGTCGGCGAGCTACTGGGTCACCGACCGCATCGTCTACGGCATCGACTACGAGAACGGCTTCTACATCCTTAAGTGGACGGGCAAGCTATGAAGCGCGTAGCAACGGCACTCTTGATGGCACTTCTGATGAGCATGGCCCCCGTTGCCTCTGCGCGTACGGCCGATCCGGGACCGGGTTACTTCTCCAAGAACGCCGAGTTCGTCGCGAACATCCCAGTGAACACCGACGCGGCCGGAGGTCACTTGCTCGGCCACTACTTCTACGTGAACTCGTCGCAGGACCTCGAGATCTACGACGTGAGCGACCCGGCCAATCCACAGCGGGTCGGCATCCTTCCGCTCCCGGAAACCGTTCAGTTCCCGCAAGAGGATGTGGACACGAATGGGCGGATCCTGGTCGTGGGAGGTGGCGCCACGGCTGCTCTTGCCGGAGGGACCCTTTATGTCATCGACGTCGAGGACAAGACCAACCCACAGATCATCGGTCAGCTCGCCGGGGCGGCCCAGCACACCTTGAGTTGCGTGCTCGACTGCAGCTACGTCTACGGCTCATCCGGCGAGATCGTCGACATCAGGCACCCTGCCGATCCCAAGATCGTCGGCGACTGGGCGAAGAACGGTCCGGCGAAGAGCTTTCACGACGTGACCGAGGTCAAACCGGGCATCATCGTGACGTCGACCCAGCCGATGGAGATGCTCGACGCGCGACAGGACCCCGTTCATCCGAAACTCCTTGCCGTCGGCGCAAGCAAAGACAACCGTTTCATCCACGCCAACCTGTGGCCGAACAACGGGACGGCGAAGTTCTTACTCGTCGGTGGCGAGACCGAAGGGAACTGCAGCGACAAGGGATCCGGCGCGTTCATGACGTGGGATATGTCGCACTGGCGTCGGACTCACAGCTTCACGATGGTCGACCAGTTCCACGAAGGCAACGGACTTCCAACCGATGGCCAATCGCCGGACAACACTTACTGCGCCCATTGGATACGGCCGAATGAGACCTACGACAACGGGGGCCTCGTCGCGATGGCGTGGTACGAGCACGGCACCCGGTTTTTCAACGTGAGCCACTCGGGCCAGATCAAAGAGGTCGGCTACTTCCTGCCCTTCGGCACCACCGAGGCATCGTCGCCGTACTGGATAACCAAGCGGATCCTCTACGTCGTCGACTACAACCGCGGCATCGACATCATCAAATACACCGGCAAGCTCTAGGCAGAGCTTGCTTCTCTCTTCTGCCTAGGGCTCTGGGCCCGTGTGCTGACCTTGTTCTCGCTTCGACTTCTTTTGATGGCAGTTCCAACAACGGGGACGTAGGTTCGGATTCGACGTCGGGCCATTGCGAAAGCGGGGCTGGACATGATCGATCTGGTTCTTGAAGCGCTTGCCGCAGTCGACGCATGCGATCCCGTCGAAGTTGGGGGGCGATCCCAGTTGCAAGGCGATCGCGACCTCGACCGGGATGTGACGTGTCCACCGAGTGAAATGGCGCAGATCCTTGCCGTCGTAGAACACACCCGAGAGAAACGCGTCTTGCGCGATGTCTTTGGCGACCTGAGGGGATATCGGGCCTAGACCCGGGATCTTGCACACCTCACCTTTTCTCACGTTCTTCCATCCGCGCTGCGTGACTTCGTGGCTTACCAAGACGACAAGCTCGGGACGGGCAGGCCGGCCCGTGTCGGACCGAGTGAGTAGCGCTGCATAGGCGTCTGCCATATAGCGCTCGAATGGCTCGGGGAGGTAGTTGTTCGGATCTTTCTTCTTGGCGGCACGGGCGAGGCGATCAGCATGTGCCTCCGCCCTTGCCGTGATCGGTGCACCTACGTGCGGCTCTAGTGCGAGGTGGACGTGAACCATTCCGAGGTCATCTGTGTAACTACGACCGTGGCGCGCCCGATGCTGTCGTTCGGCAAGATCCTTATGTTGCTCTGTCTCGAGCCTTGTCTTGCGCGCTTTGTCCTTCAAAACGTGGAACGGCTCCTTCTTGGCGACGGGCAGCAGAATGGTGGCCGCACCGGGCCAGGATTCTTCGGCCTTCGCGATCTCGGTCGCCTGCACCAAAGAGATCGCCCCGTTCCTCAAGGCGTCGCTCAAGTGGCCTGCCCGCTTCAACACCTTGCCCATCGAAATGGTCTCTTTGGCTTGCCCCATGGAGGTCCCAGTCGTCGAGGCGATCTCTGACGGGTTGTCGATCTTTCGAGCGAGAGCCGCCACTCCAAACGCGGCAAGCTTTTCGGCACGCGCATACGCGGCTAGAAACTTACGCGCATCGCTCGATGTCAGAAACTCTGGTTCGAGATCTGCGTTCGCCTTTTCCAACGACGCGATGGCGTCATCGATATGTGTTGCAGCCATGCCCCCATGATGGCCAAGGGGTGTGACAGGTTTCGGTTCGTCAAGAACCGATCAAAGATTTCTCTTCGCGACTATCTGCTGGAAGACGTCGGCACCGGTTCCGATGTCGGGGTCGTTGCTCTGTGCTTGCTTCAAGGCCGAAAGAAATTCGGGCATGGGCTGCATCCCGTCGAGTTGTTGGAGGAGATCGAAGACCCGGGCCGCATAGCGCAGGATCTGGACGGTTTCGATGCCGCCTATGTCGTTGAAGAACCACCCACAGCTCGTGAACATCGCCATGGCGTTG
The DNA here is from genome assembly GCA_034665605.1 of Actinomycetota bacterium. Lineage (GTDB taxonomy): Bacteria > Actinomycetota > CADDZG01 > CADDZG01 > WHSQ01 > JALZGD01. The sequence goes on from JAXDJM010000133.1 coordinate 9,970, forward strand.
CGCTGCAGCTCGAGCAATGCTTCGGCCCGCGTTGCGTCGGATGGATCGCCGCCGATCGCGTGCGTGGCTAGGAACTCATCGAGCGGCCGTGCGCCGATGACGACGCTCACGTAATCATCTCGAGCCGCCCACGGGTCGTGCAACAGCGCGTGGCCCTGGGATGCGAACGTTCGGTCGGCTGCGCTCTTTGCGATCTCGAGGGCCGCGCGCAACGGCGCGCGCCACTGCTGGTTCCAGCCGGGCTCGCCTCCGGTCGAGCACCCACAGTCGCGCGACCATCGCCCAACTCCGTGGGCACACGACCACGAGCTTCCCTCGCCGCCGACGATATCGACCTCATGATCGACGTCGGCAGATGCGAGCCACCCTTCGTACGAGGTTGTCTCGATCGAGCGCTCCGGCGCCGTCTCGAAGAGCGCGTGCGCGAGGGCAAGCTCCGAGAACTTGTGGTGGTGTCCGTAAGTCTCTCCGTCGGTTGCAGTGTGCACGACGCTCTGCTCGACGCCCTTGGCTTCAAATAGTTCGAGAAATGCGTCGGCAGAAGACGCACCACGCTCGAACGCGACTGCCCGCGCTATGTCTGCGTCGTAGAAGAACAGGATCAGAGACTTGCCGGAACCGTCGGGGTGCAGGTAACGGTACGGCCGCCGCGTCTCGATCGATCCTTCCGATGCCTCGGTCCATGTCTCTTCGCCGATCGCGCGCCAGCGACTCGCTTGTGACGGAGCCAAGATGGTGAATCGGATCTCTTCGTCGATGAGAAGGCCGAGGACGGTGTCGTTGCAGGCGGTCTCGGGAAGCCACATCCCCATGGGTTCGCGCCCGAAACGGTGCCGGAAATCGGCTTTCCCCCACAGGATCTCCGTGCGCGCGTCACGCGGCGAGGAGAGCGGCAGGATCGTGTGGTGGAACGCCTGTGCGAGCGCGTTCCCGAAACCCGACGACGACAGCGAGCGACGGTCCGCTTCGACGATCCGATCGTAAGTCTGAGGGTCGGCGTTCTTCATCCACCCGAGCAGCGTCGGGCCCACGTTGTAGCTGATGCGCTCGAAGTTGTTTACGAACGTTTTCTTTTCGTCGATCGTTATCTCTGCGCGAGCGTTCGGCGCGTAGGACTCAGCGTGGACGCGAGCGTTCCAGTCATGGAACGGAGCTGCAGAGGGTTGCTCGTCGATGATCCCGGTCCACGGGTCTTCGCGCGGGGGTTGATAGAAGTGGCCGTGGACGATTATCCGAGCAGCCACGCGGCTCCTATCCGAGCAGCCACACGACCCCTAGAGGCGGAAGCGTCACAACGGCGGAATGGTCCAGACCGTGCCACGGTTTCTTTTCCGCAGTTACGGCCCCCATGTTGCCGACATCGGTCCCTCCGTACACGCGTGCGTCGGTGTTCAGCACTTCCTCGTAGCGGCCCCCGCCCGGCAAACCGAGCCGGAAGTCCGAGCGAACGATGGGCGACAGGTTCGCGACGCACACGAGCTTCTGTTTGGTTCGGTCGGACGACCTATAGAAAGAGATGACGTTGTTGTCGGCGTCGTTGGCGTCGATCCAGTTGAAACCCTC
>JAXDJM010000134.1:0-2770 GCA_034665605.1 Actinomycetota bacterium
GATCAGGACCGCTTGATCGCGCGACTGCAGGAACTCGTGCGTGCTCGCTCCGAGAACCCACCAGGCGAAGAGGCACGGGCGGCCGAAGTTGCCGCCGAGATGTGCGATTCGCTCGGCATGGAAGTCACAAGCGTCGAGGTCGACCCGGGTCGCCCGAGCATCATCGCGAGAAAGGTGTTCGGCGACGGGCCCACGCTCGGATACTGCTCGCACATCGATGTCGTGCCCGCGGGGTCGACCGCGGAGTGGGGGTTCCCTCCGTTCGATGCAGTCGTGTCCGACGGTCACCTTCACGGGCGCGGTTCTGCGGATGCGAAGGGGCCCGTAGCTGCGGCCATCGAAGCGACGAGGATCTTGCTGGACGCGAGCGTGCCGCTGGTGGGCACGCTCGAGCTCGAGCTCGTCGCCGACGAAGAGACCATGGGCTTCAAAGGCGCGGGCCATCTTGTAGCCGACAAGACGATCCACCCCGACATCGCGATCGTCGGAGAACCGACCTCGCTCAAGATCGTGCGCGCGCAACGGGGCGCGTCGTGGATACGCATCACGACGACCGGAGTAGCGGCTCACGGTTCGGCCCCCGAACGTGGCGTCTCTGCGATCAAGCACATGAGCGAGATCGTGCGCTTCTTGGAGGCCACGCTTCCCGATGTGTCTCATGCGGTTGTGGGGGGGCCGAGTATCAACGTCGGAACGATCTCGGGTGGTAGCAAGGTCAACATGGTTCCTTCTTCCTGCACGATCGAAGTCGATCGCAGAACGATCCCCGGAGAAACCAAAGAAGAAGTTCTTGCGAGTATCGAAGCTTCCGTCGATCGTGCACGAGAGACATTCCCGGACCTCGACGCGGCCATCGATCTCGAGTTCTACGCGCCTCCTTTCGAGATCAACGAGGACGCGGCACTCGTCGCGCACGTAACGTCTGCGGTCGGCGAGGTACAGGGACGACCTGCCGAGCTCGTCGGATTCCGCGGCGCCTCGGACGCTCGCTTCCTCGCGGAAGCCGGGATCGATGTCATCGTGTGCGGGCCGGGCGACATAAGCGTCGCTCACACGGTCCGCGAATCGATCGCCATAGATGAGCTGTCGCGGGGTGCGCTCGTCTACGCGCTCGCCTTCGCCAAGATCCTGGCTCCTGGGGGATGACGATGTCGAACGACGATTTTTCATGGCCTCAGGTCCTATCGACGCTCCTAGAGGGCGAATCGTTGTCCGAGGACCTCGCCGCTGCCGCAATGCACGAGATCATGGAGGGAGCCGCGACGCCGGCCCAGGTCGCCGGATTCGTGGTTGCACTTAGAGCCAAGGGCGAAACGAGTGCCGAGATCGCGGGCCTCGTACGGACTATGCGCGAGATGGCCGCGAAAGTCTCTGTAGGCGAGGTCGTTCTCGATACCTGTGGGACGGGCGGTGATCGCGCAGGCACGTTCAACGTCTCGACGGCAGCCGCGCTCGTATGTGCCGGCGCCGGGGTGAAGGTTGCGAAGCACGGGAATAGGGCCGCCTCCTCGCGATGCGGTTCTGCCGACGTGCTCGAGGCGCTGGGCGTAAAGATCGACCTGCCACCGGACGGCGTCGCCCAATGCATCGCAGAAGCGGGGATGGGGTTCTGCTTCGCACCGATCTTCCATCCCGCGTTCCGCCACGCAGGCACTGCACGGCGCGAGCTTGGGATCGCGACGATCTTCAACTTCCTGGGCCCCCTGACGAACCCTGCCGGCGCCCGACGTCAGGCACTCGGAGTTGCGGATCGCAAGATGGTCGAGCCGATGGTGGAAACGCTCGCGCGCTTGGGGAGCGAGCACGTCGTGGCGTTCCACGGCCGCGATGGGTTGGATGAGCTCACCACCACCGGTCCCTCTGATGTCGTGGAGTTGAAAGATGGAGAGGTGCATCGATGGGTCGTCGATCCGTCGGATCTGGGCCTTGCCGAAGCGTCCCTCGACGAGGTCGCGGGCGGCGATCCCCCGGAGAACGCAGCAACGATCCGAAGGATCTTCGACGGAGCGACCGGACCTCAGCGGGACATCGTGGCGCTCAACGCGGCGGCCGGTTTCGTTGCGGCCGGCCGAGCCGCAGACATGGCGTCGGGCCTGGGATTGAGTCAGGAGACGATCGACTCGGGGGCCGCACGCGACGCGCTCACGCGATTGATAGACGTTTCGAACTCGCTGGCCCCCCCGGCCGGTCCTTGAGGGGGGATACGGGACACGCCCCGATTAGAGTTGGCCCGTGGCTCATGAAGCGGCGATAACCCCGGGCGACCAACTCGAGGAGCTCGAGCGCACGCTCGAATCATTGCGCGAGGACTCCGAGGTCGCGCACGTCCTCCTCGGCCTGTCGGCCGCTCTGGCCGAGGTGCGATCGGTCGACGACACGCTCGAGCTTGCGGCTCGGATGGTTCCGGACCTGTTGGGCGCCGACCGTGGTTTCGCGGTGACTTACGACGCGCAGAAAGGCGGATTCGACCTCCGCGCCTATTTCGGGTTCGACCCGGAGGGAGCCGCAACGCTGCGCGAGAGCGCCGCGTCGGAGGCCGGCATCCCGCTCTTGAAGGCATCGATAGCGACGCGGACGCCGCTGGTCGTCGAAGATCCCGTCGGGGAGGGCTACGTGACGGCGGACCAGGCGAGGGCCGGTCGCGTCGGCTCCTATATCGGGATCCCCCTGGTTCGATGGGGCGAGGATTTCGGCGGCATCGGCGTCATATTCGACGAACCTCGATCGTTCCGGGGCAAAGACCATGGTCTGGCGCGTGGGATCGGACGTC
>JAXDJM010000135.1:0-4506 GCA_034665605.1 Actinomycetota bacterium
GTCGAGACATGCGCTGAAAGTCACTGAGCTCGTACGGCAGATGTATAGATCAAGGTCGTCTTTGCTCGAGGCCCACTCCAGACGGATCGTCATCAGCCGATCGCCCGCCGCGTAGACGCGTGGCGAGATCGCTACGTTGAGGTCGCGCGCGGCACAGTTGTTTCCCTGGTCACAAAGGATGAGCGAGGTAGCGGGCGGGCTCGCCGATAGACGCGAGGTCGTCAGAGCGAGGGAAGTGGTGCCCGCGGTCAGCGTCGGCGGGGCCGGCGCGGCGGAGCTCGACACGAGCTGTGACGCTCCGAATGAAAGGGCGAGCAACAGAGCGAGAAGAGGAACGATCCGAACGCGACTCATCAGCATGACCCCCAGGACGGTGAAATCCGACATTTCAGACGTTCTCCGCGAGTACGCCTGTACCTGCCTGTACCCGCTGTGGCTTCGTTTACCCGAGACGAACGTCTTTGGCTGCGAGCCTCAGTGCCGCTATCTGCTCGGCGACTCGAGCGGGGGCCGGGCCCCCGTGGCTCGTTCGGGCGGCCAGCCCCGTGCGGGGATCGGCCACGGCCCGGTCGTCACCGGTGAGCTTCGGATGGTGGCGACCAAGGGAATCGTCGGTCGCTTCGGTCAGCGTCAGGCTCTCGCGTTCCAGATCGGCCACGAGCCCCCCGACCGCTCGGTGCGCGTGCCGGAACGGAACGTCGCGCATCACCAGTCGCTCGGTCACGTCGGTTGCCCACGACCCGGCCCCGGCTGCCGCTCGAGCCATCGCTTCCTTGTCGAACCTGATGGCGCCGAGTAACCCGAGGGTCGCAGCGATCGAAGCTTCGGCGCGGTCAACTGCGCGAAAGACGATCGCCTTGTCCTCCTGTAGGTCCCGGTTGTACGCGAGGGGAAGGCCTTTCAGTAGACCGAGGAGTGCGGTGACGTCGCCGACGCTTGCTGCGGCGCGACCACGGACGAGCTCGGCCACGTCGGGGTTTCTTTTCTGCGGCATCATGCTCGACCCGGTCGACCACTCATCCGCCAGTCGCACGAAGCCGAACTCGGCCGAGCTCCATAGCACTATCTCTTCGGCAAGCCGCGACAAGTGCAGGCAACACAGACTCGCGGCGTAGACGAGATCCGACGCGAAATCCCTGTCCGAGACCGCGTCCATCGCGTTGTCGAACACCCGGCCGAACCCGAGCTCACGGGCGGCAACGGTCGCATCGAGTGGAAGGGTCGTTCCCGCGAGCGCGCCGGCCCCCAAAGGGCTGACATCCGCTGCTTCGTAAGCAGACCGAAAACGTGCAGCATCGCGCGACAGCGCGAACCCATGAGCCAGAAAATGAAACGCGATCGAGACGGGTTGAGCGCGCTGTAAGTGTGTGTAACCGGGCACCAGTGTGTCTATCTGACCCTCTGCGAAAGTTGCGATCGTCTCGATCAACCGGGTAACCGCGTCTAGAAGGCCGGCCGATGCATCGCGACACCACAATCGAAGGTCCGTTGCAACCAGATCGTTCCTGCTACGGCCCGCGTGGATGCGCGCCCCGGTGTCGCCGAGCCGTTCGGTCAGGATCCGCTCGACCAGCGAATGAACGTCCTCGTCATTCGCTGCCGCAAGTGGTTCGCCGCGCTCGTACCGTGCGGCGAGCTCGTCACATTCGGCATCGATCGACGAGAGGTCCTCGCGGGCGATCAATCCCGCGGCAACGAGGGTGCGAGCGTGAGCCTTCGTTGCCGCCAGGTCATAAGGGAGCAACCGCAAATCGACATCGATCGAGCGCGTGAACGCGAACATCGACGGATGGGGGCCGCGCTCGAACCTCCCATCCCACGTGATGCTCACTTGTTCGTCTTCGCCCACTTCTTGGTGGAGAGCCCCCACAGGCGGACGAATCCAGAGGCGTCCTCGTGATCGAACGCGTCGCCCTCGTCGTAGGTGGCAAGGCCAAGGTCGTACAAGGATTTCGGAGATCGACGGCCGACAACGCGACAGACGCCGGGGTCGAGGCTCAGCCGCACGTCCCCGGTCACCGTCTGCTGAGTGACGGCCGCGAAAGCATCGATCGCACCTTTGAGTGGAGAGAACCACAATCCTTCGTAAACCAGGTCGGCCCACAGAGTGTCCAGGCGACGCTTCTCTTTGGACAGGCCGCGCTCGAGCGTCAACGTCTCGAGGGCGGTGTGAGCTGCGATCAAAGTGACCGCCGCCGGCGCCTCATAGATCTCGCGCGACTTGATCCCGACCAGACGATCTTCGACATGGTCGATCCGTCCGATGCCGTACTCGCCCCCGAGCTTGCCGCACTGCTCGATCGCGTGCAGAGGAGACAGTCCTTCGCCGTCGATGGAGACCGGAACCCCTTCCTCGAAGGAGATCTCGATCGTTTTGGAATGACGCGGGGCGTCGGATGGGCCGACCGTCAATTCGTAGATGTCGTCGGGAGGAGCGATCCACGGATCTTCCAGAACGCCACATTCGATGCTTCGCCCCCACAGGTTCTCGTCGATCGAATAAGGAGACGAGCGAGTGGTTGATATCGGCAGGTCATGGGCCTCGGCATACGAGATCGTGTCGGCGCGGTTCATCCCCCAGTCGCGCACCGGAGCCAGTACCTCGAGCTCGGGGGCGAGCGCTCCGAACGAGACTTCGAAACGCACCTGGTCGTTGCCCTTTCCCGTGCAGCCATGAGCGACGGCCGAAGCTCCGGTTTTGGCGGCGACATCCGCGAGCTCTTGTGCGATCAGTGGGCGGGACAGCGCGGACACCAACGGGTAGCACCCCTGGTACAGCGCGTTCATCTTCAGGGCCGGGACCACGAACTCTTCCGCGAAGCGCTCGCGGGCATCAACGAGCAGCGCGTCGACGGCCCCCAACTCCGTCGCACGAGCCACCACACCCTGTAGGTCGCCCGGCTGGCCGACGTCCACGGCAGCAGCAACGACGTCCCACCCTTGTTCTTTCAGCCATGTGATGGCGACCGATGTGTCCAGACCTCCCGAATACGCCAGAACCACTCGTTTCACTGAACTTCCTCCTCATCGCTTTCGAATCGGCCCCAACGTTCGGCCAGGGCCACGGCTGTGGATCCATCGGGTGTCGCAACAAAGATCGTGTCGTCGCCCGCGACCGTCCCGAGCACATCGGATAGCTCGCTCATATCGATAGCGCGCGCAACTGCGGGAGCATGCCCCGGCGCAGTCGTGACGACCACCAGATTCCCGCCCACGCGCACGTCGACGACGAATTCATCCAGGGTGCGAGCGAGGTTCCGGGCCACCAGGTCGCCGGTGCCGTGGACGACTTCGTCCGCGAGCCGGTACACGAACCCATCGCCGACCCGCAACTTCGCCGCGCCTACTTCTTTGAGGTCGCGCGACACCGTTGCTTGTGTTACGTCGTGGCCCGCCGCGCGCAGTCGCGACGCGATCTCACCCTGAGATGCGGCGGTACCTTCGTGAAGGATCTTCAACAGATCACGCCGCCTACCGGGTCGCATCGCGTACCTCCTCGAGGATCGCGAGTGACGCGTCGACGTCGTCCGGCGTCACAACGAGCGGTGGGGCAAGGCGGACCACCGAGTCGGTTGCATCGTTGATCAGCAGATTCCTGTCGAACGCTGCTTCCACGACGGCGCGAGCAGCGGGCCGGTGAAGATCGACGCCGATCAGTAACCCGCGCCCACGCACGTCCGCTGTGGGCCACAACGATCCGAGCCCCTTCATGAGCCGAGAGCCCACCTCTGCGATCCGATCGAGGAAACCGTCATCCGACACGATGTCGATCACGACGCACGCGGCCCGGGACACGAGCGGTCCACCCCCGAAAGTCGTCGCGTGGTCGCCGGGAACAAACGAGGAAGCAACCTCCTCGGTGGCAAGACATGCTCCGATAGGAAGTCCCGAAGCGAGGCCCTTCGCGAGGCACACGATGTCGGGCACGATCCCCTCTTGCTCAAATGCGAAGAAGCTGCCGGTGCGGCCGACGCCCGTCTGAACCTCGTCCAGGATCAACAGAGCGCCGGCGTCGTCGCACGCCTTCCGCACCGCTCCGAGATAACCCTTCGGAGGAACGATCACTCCCGCTTCTCCCTGGATCGGCTCGAGCAACACCGCACACGCCCCTGTGCCGAGTGCCTTCTTCACAGCCTCGATGCTGCCGAACGGGATGTGAACGAACCCCGGAACGAGTGGCTCGAACGCCTTCTTCTTGCCGGGTTGGCCGGTCGCCGACAGGGCGCCGAACGTCCGGCCGTGGAAACCGCCCTCGGCGCACACGATCTCGTAGCCGTGACCGGTCTGGCCGGCCCACTTACGGGCGAGCTTCACCGCACACTCGACTGCCTCGGCCCCCGAGTTGCAGAAGAACGAACGAAAGCCACCTGACATCTCCGCGAGCTTGCGCGACAGCTCTTCTTGCGGTGCGTTGGAGTACAGGTTCGAAACGTGGATCAGCTTCCCGGCTTGCTCGGCGATCGCTTCCGTGAGAGCCGGGTGCGCGTGCCCGAGGCTGTTCACCGC
>JAXDJM010000136.1:0-8274 GCA_034665605.1 Actinomycetota bacterium
GAAGACGCGCTTTCCGACCCCGGCGCCGCGGGGCGCTGGTTCGGGGAGCGGGGGATCCACGTCGATGGGATCTCCGAAACCGACACTCGATCCGCGGTCGACGTCCGCGAAGCACTGCGCGCACTGATGTTCGCGAACAATGGTGAGACCCTCGACCCTCACGCTGCTGGGGTCCTGAACGAAGCCGCTGCGAACGCGCTTCTCAGGGTGACGGTCGACGTAGACGGCCGTGGGGCTCTGCAACCGGCCGCGTCCGGCATCGATGGAGCACTCGGAAACGTGCTCGCCGCGATGTTCGAGTCGATGGCCGACGGCTCGTGGTCGAGCATGAAGGCATGTCGCATGGACACGTGTCGGTGGGCGTTCTACGACGGCTCTAAGAACCACTCTCGTACGTGGTGCTCGATGTCCGTGTGCGGGAACCGCGCCAAGGCACGTTCCTATCGCGAGCGGCACGACTCATGACGGTGGCGACGATCAAGCTTGTGGGGGCCGGTGGCGAGCCCGTCGACCTGTGGCGCACGATCATGTCTCACGGGGTTGCGTCGCTTCCGCCGATGTTGGTCGACGAAGAGGCTCGTACTTTGACGGCGACCGTGCCGGTCGGGCGTGGTCGTCCCCGGACCACCCTCGTTTCGCAGGGACGATCCCATCGGGCCCGCGTCGAGATCCTTGGTCCGGCCCCCAGCGACCGGGTGAAGGACGCAACGCTCGGCGCGGTGCGCCATGTCCTTGCTCTCGACCGCGACATGTCCGGCTTCTACGAGGTGGCAACAAGCGATTCGGACCTTGCCTGGGCCGCAGCCGGGGCCGGACGCATGGTCAGAAGCGCAACGGTGTTCGAGGACGTCGTCAAGACGATCTGCACCACGAACTGCGCGTGGAGCGCAACGGAACGGATGGTCGGTGCTCTGGTCGAGCATCTCGGTACGCGCGCGCCCGGAGCACCAAAGACCGGCACCGCGGGGCGTGCGTTCCCCACACCCGCGGCGATGGCCGAAGTGGGGGAGCAGTGGTACCGCGACGTGGCGCGCGCCGGTTACCGCGGTGCGTATCTGATAGCCCTGGCGCGCGACGTCGCGGAGGGGCGCGTCGATCTCGAGGAATTGGAACAAGCTTCGAGTGATGAGATCTCCGACGATCGGGTTGAAGAGCGGCTGCTGGCTCTTCCCGGCGTCGGTCCCTACGCCGCGGCCCACGTCATGATGCTCTTAGGCAGGCACAGCCGCCTCATCCTCGATTCGTGGACGCGGCCGAAGTTCGCGCGACTCGTGGGACGTAAGAAGGTCTCGGATGCGACCATCGTGAGACGCTTTAAGCGCTACGGCCCCCACGCAGGTCTCGCGTTTTGGTTGTATCTCACGAAGGACTGGGTGGCGGACACCGGGTGATGCGGGCCTCAACTAGCCGAGCAGTGATTCCAGACGGGAGAGCAGCTGGGCACGATCCAATTCGTCCTGACGGAAGCTCGTGAGTTGATTGGGATCCATGCGCACCAGCTTCTCGACGGCTTCGATGAGCTCTTCGGGATCGAACGGTTTCGTTAGGTATTGATTCGCCCCGGACTGATAACCTCGTAGCCAGTCGGCCTCGTGGTTCTTGGCGGTAAGCATGAGCACGCGGGCCTTTGAAGCACGGCCCGTCGCGCGGAGCTGACGAAGCACGCCGTAGCCATCCATCTCCGGCATCATCACGTCGAGAACGATCACGTCTGGGTTCTCGTCGTCGAGGATCCGAAGCGCGTCGCGCCCGTCGATGGCGACCGTCACGTCGTGGCCCTCATCCTCCAGGATCGTGGATACGAGGAGCCTGATGTCCGGGTTGTCGTCAACTACCAGGATGCGCGCCATTAGTTCCTCTCAGACCGTTCTTGCGGCTGTTGTCCTCGGAGGGAAACATGGCCGTTACTTCACTCTTCATGACTTGGACGAAACCCGGTTGCCCGATGGGCTCGCCTGCAAGAGTGGTGATCGTTGCGTTGGTGACCGGCAGCATGGCCCGGTTGTCACCTACGACCATCTCAACCGCATCGGAGAACCGCGTGATCTCTGGGGACACATGAACGGTTCCCTCGATCTTGAAGCTCTTCGTTAGGAGCACGACGTTCACGGATACCAGGTCGACCCGTTGCGACTCTTCGAACAGCCCCTTCACGTGAGTCATGAGGTCGGGTGCAGTGATCGGCTTGACGAGATGGTCGCAGCCGAGTGAGTTGATCTTGTCGATGTCTGCCTTGTCGAAGTCGGCGGACACTACGAGGATCGGCATCTTGTGGAAGCGGCTGTCCTTACGGATGCGCTCGATGAGCTCCCATCCGTAGACGCCTGGAAGACGAACATCGATGATGGCAACGTCGGGGGGATCCGCTTGGATGATCCGCCACGCCTCGCCCACATTTCCGGCGGCCATGACGTCGTAGCCCTCTCGGGCAAGGTGAGCGTTGACGAACTTCACGACGGCCCAGTCGTCCTCGACCAGCAGAACCTCGCGGGCGGGTTGCCCCGCGCGGCGGTGACCCTCCGTCCGGTGCGGCTCGCCCCTGAACGTCTCCATCGGGGTAACGGTGCTGGACACTGTGCTGCCTCCGTCTTTGTCTCCCATGGTCCGGCTCGTCTTTCGACCGAGTCGGGCCCTCCTTTATTGGTATCGGACGGCTTCGGGCCCGTCTTTAGGCGGCGATCTGCTCGGGTTTCGGGCAGCTGACCTGCTCTTTTGAAGCTTCGACACGGCCGGATACTCACTTAATCCTGGATCAGGGCGGTGCTGAGCCGTACGGTTCTGCTTCACTCGGAAAAGGAGCCCACATGAAGCTGAAGTCTGGAGTTGCACTTGGTTTGGCGGCTGTTATCGCATTCGCGATGTTTTCAGGGCCGGTGATGACGGCATCGTCGGCCCCCACGCACACCACGATCCGGGGGATCTATTCGAGGACGGCCTACAACAACAATCGCCTCTACTCCGACTCGGACAACAGCGGGGGTTACAGCCAGGGAGACATCGTCACCGCCCACGCGATATTGCATAAGGGCGGCAAGGCGACCGGGAAGATCGTCGATTTCTGCGGGATCGTCGACGATCGCGGGCCCGGGCAGGTCCAGTGCGATTCAACATTCGTTCGACCCAAGGGAGACACGATCACGTTCTCGGGACAGGCAGCCGACGACCCGTCGCCCGGCATCGTCCACCACGCCTCGATCACCGGCGGCACGGGCCGCTATGCACGTGCACGCGGGACCGTGAAGATCGAATTCGGCGAGCATGCCATCCACTACGTATTCAGAGTCATCACTCAGTAGTAAATAGCTCCCTTACGGGAGGAAGAAGCAGCTGTCACCGAACTCGTGCCACAGATAGCCGTTGGCTATCGCCTCGTCGTAGGCGCGTTGCACCCGATCGGCGCCGGCCACGGCCTCCAAGAGGAGAAGGTGCGACGCGTGCGGCTCGTGCCATCCGGTGATCAGACCGTTGACGACGCGCACCGGCTCACCTTGCCCGACGACTAGATCGGTCCACCCACGGCCCGGTTTCACAAGACCGTCGGGCTCGGCCACCGTTTCCAATGCGCGCGTGACGGTGGTTCCGACGGCGATGATCGACCCACGCGACACGACAGTGCGATTCACCGCGCGTGCGGTGGAGATCGGGACTTCGAATCGTTCCGGTAGCGGGAGCTCTCCCGCTTCCATCGAGGAGACCCCACAATGCAACGTGATCGGAGCGAAGGTGATGCCTCTGCTAACCAACCGCGTTACCAGGTGGTCGCTGAAAGGTCGGGCCGCGCTGGGCACCTCCGCGCTGCCCGGGTCGTGCGCAAAAACGGTTTGGTAATAGCTCAACGGCCACTCGCCCTTGATGTAGCGATAAGAGATCGGACGACCGTGACGCGCTAGGTATGCGTCGACGGGAACGTCCGTATCGACTCGCGCCCGCCACAGCCGGCTGTTCGAAGAGGAGTCGGGATATCCCTCGAGCAGCTCGATCCTGCCGTCGGGGATCTGCACCACTTCACCAGCGACTGCATCGCCGATCGGTCCGGATCGATCCGGCACGCGCAGCTCGATCGACCACGTTCCATCGTCCAAAGGTGCCGAGAAGTGGACGGTCACCGGTTGGTTGTTGCGACTCCCGTCGACCGCGGCGGCAACGGTGGCCGATGTGTTCACCACCAGTAGGTCGCCGGGACTCAGGAATCGTTCGAGCTCATCGAAACGGGCGTGTTGAAGGCCGTCTCGTCCCGCCACCAGAAGGCGGACCTCGTCGCGCTCGAGACCGCGAGCCTCGGGAGGTTCGCCCGCACTTAGCTCGGCAGGAACGATGAAGTCGGATCGAGGAAGCTCGGGGGGTGCGATCGTCATGCCGGTACTTGGGCCGTTTGTGCGTCGAGATCCGTGCTTCGGTACCTCCCACTAGGCGGACGATCGTCGATCAGTCGCAAGAAAGAGGGCACGACGGTCTCGGGTTCGGGGCGATCGGATATGTCTTCGCCGGGAAAGGCGTGTTGGTGCATCACGGTGCGCATGTCGCCGGGGTCGAACGCGTAAACGCTTACGTCCGGTTCTTCGGCCCCCAAGATCGCGGTGATCTGGTCGAGCGCGGCTTTCGAGGAGCCATAGCCTCCCCATCCCTCATAAGGCTCAACCGCAGCATCCGACGTGACGTTGACGATGGTTCCGGAGGCTGCCCTCAGCTCGGGAAGCAGTTCCTGAGCCAACGCCAGCGGTGCCAAAGTGTTCACTTTGAAAACCCATTCAAGGATGTCGAGTGGATATCCGTGAAGGGTTGGCTGCGGACTGGGGCCGAGCACGCTCGCGTTGTTCACCAGGAGATCGAGCGATCCCCACTTCCGAACGATCGACGCGAGCTCGGCCCTGTGGTGGGCGTCGCTCACGTCACCCGGCAGCGCTACGACGTGCGTGTGACTCGCCATCTCGGTGGCCGCGCGCTCCAGATCTTCACGATGTCGTGCGTCGATGACCAGATTCCACCCTCGCTCGCCGAGGGCCCGAGCCAGCGCCAGGCCCAGGCCTCGGGATGCTCCGGTGATCACCGCGTTGGGCATTGCTTCCTCCTTTAACCGATTGCCAGAGCCCAGACTAGAAGTTAAAGTCAGGTTTAAGTCAAGGAGGAAGACCGTGTCGGAAGACTTCCTATCGGTGGGCGAGCTCGCCGATCGCAGCGGTTTTGCTCCGTCTGCGCTGCGCTTCTATGAGAAGCAGGGCCTGATCGAAGCGCTACGGACAGACGGGGGCCAGCGGCGTTTTCATCGAAGCATGCTGCGCCGGCTCGCTTTCATCGGCGCGGCTCGACACGTCGGTCTGAGCCTCGACGAGGTCCGTGCGGCCCTCGCCTCGCTTCCCTCCTCGCGAACGCCGACCCGTGCGGACTGGACCCGGATCTCGAAGATGTGGCGCAAGCGGCTCGATGACGAGATCGAAGCCTTGGTTGCCCTAAGGAATGGTCTGGACTCGTGCATCGGGTGCGGTTGTCTCTCCCTGCAACGATGCAAGATCTCGAACCCCGGAGACGTCGCGGCTACGCAGGGAGCCGGACCTCGATTCCTCCCAGGACGTCTGCGACAGCCGGCTTCGTAGTGACAGCTAGAGAGAGCTGCGAACCGACAGAACCGGAGGAAGGTGGCGAGCGATGGTCGTCCATTCGGCGCCGCCGGTGGCCGAGCCAAAGACATCACCAGACGTCGCTCCGAAGTAGAGGCCCAACTCGTCGCCGCCGCGGCGGTCGTTACAAAAAGCCTGTCTGAGTACCGTTAGATACGCATCTTGGCTTGGAAGCCCGGTGCCCCGCGGTGACCACGATGCGCCTCGGTCGTTCGTCTCGTAAACCAAGACTTTGCCGTCGGGTGTGGTGCGATCGAAGTCTCCCTTTAGAGGGATGACGAACGCGCGGCTGCTGTCGGTTGGATCGATCGCCATCGGAAAGCCGAAGTACGACGACAGTCCCTTATCCGTGCCGATGTCGGTCCACGTATGGCCCGCATCGTCCGAGCGATACACGCCCCAGTGGAATTGCAGGTAGATGGTTTCGGGTTCGATGGGGCTGCGCTTGATGTTGTGCACGCACAGCTGGTTCGATTCCTCGCGCGCTTCTTCCGGGATGTACCGGGGAACGAGGCCGCTGTAACCGGTATGCCACGACTCGCCCCCATCCTCGGTTAGCCAGATGCCGGCTGCGGAGATCGCGATCGCGAGCTTTGAAGGATCGCCGGGCCACGGAGCGATCGAGTGCAAGCACAAGCCACCGCCGCCCGGCTGCCAATTCTCTCGACCCGGCGTGTTCCAGAGGCCACGGTTCAAACCCCAAGTTCGACCACCGTCGTCGCTGCGGAACAGGGCTGCCGGAGCAACACCCGCGTAGACGACTCCATCGGCCGCGCCGGATTCGATCGTCCAGATCCGTTCAACCGATGCCCCCGTGTCTTCCGGAAACACCGGGCCGTCGCTCGGTTCCCACCCTTTGGTTGCGTCCGCGGAGTAGAAGATGCGGGGGCCGAAGTGATCGTCGGTTACGGACGCGAGATAGGTACCGGTGCTCGCGTCGTACGTCGCGAACTCGACGGTGCGACCTTCGAATGCTCGTGCCGCAACTTCCATCTCTTCGCCGCGGGGGCCGCGCAGGACTATCAAGCCCTTGCGCGTCCCAACGAGAAGCTCGCTATCGTCTGCGCCTCCGGAGATAGCGGGGAGGATGCGAACCTCGTCGGTCTCGCTCACGGATCGGTCGAGGTCGGCCTGCTCTCCGTTGACGAAGATCCTCACGTGCGGTCGAAGGATTCCTTGTTCGTCGGTCACGCGGGCGGCGAGGCGCGGATGGCGCGATTCGAGCTCGGCAACCAGCCCACGCACATCGGGGGCAGACGTTGTCAGCCGGTCCTCGCCGGCGAGATCCCGCAGAGACGAAGGTAGGTAAACGGTGGTCATGGGTGGACGCTAACAAAGAATCAATCCAGGATGGGTGGCGACCGTTATGGATCGGAGGACATCAGATGACGGCTAGTGAGCAGGCCGCGAATTTAGACTTCAGCGATCTACGAGCCCTCTATATCAACTGCACCCTCAAAAAATCTCCCGAGCCTTCACACACGCAGCTCCTGATGGATAAGTCGATCGACATCATGCGGAACAACGGCGTTGCGGTAGAGAACCTGCGGGCCGTTGATCTAGACCTCGCAACCGGCGTGTGGCCGGACATGACCGAGCATGGGTGGTCGACCGACGAATGGCCGAGCATCTTCGAGAAGGTTCTGGCCGCCGACATCTTGGTCATCGGTTCTCCGATCTGGTTGGGAGAGAAGTCGTCGGTGTGCACACGATTGATCGAACGTCTTTACGGGAACTCGAGCCTTCTTAACGACAAAGGTCAGTACGCGTATTACGGCCGGGCGGGAGGCTGCCTGATCACCGGCAACGAGGACGGCATCAAGCACTGTTCGATGTCGATCCTCTATGCACTGCAGCACCTCGGTTACATGATTCCGCCCCAGGCCGATGCAGGATGGATCGGCGAAGCCGGCCCCGGCCCGTCGTACGGCGATGACGGCATCGGGTTGAACAACGACTTCACGAATCGCAACACGACGTTCATGACGTACAACCTTCTGCATGCCGCGCGGATGCTCAAGGACAATGGAGGTATCCCTGCACACGGCAACCAGCGAACACAATGGGACGCCGGCTGCCGCTGGGACAACGCCAACCCGGAACATAGGTAGTCACCACAACCAGTGAGGTCCCCCAACGAGAACGTGGTTGCCGGTGAGCGCGCGCTCGGTCGTCGGGACCCGGTCATGCGAGGGCTCATCCGCCAGGCGGGTCCCGCCGACCTCGGACGGCGTCGCAACCGCTCACATTTTGCCGAGCTCGTCCGTTCGATCATGTATCAGCAGCTCGCGGGCCGGGCTGCAGCCGCGATCCATGCTCGGTTCCTAGCGCTCTTCGACGAAGGTCTCTCGCCCGAGGCCGTTCTCGCCGTTCCCGTAAAGCGCCTGAGGGACGCGGGGCTGTCGGGGGCCAAAGCCGCGTCGGTGCGCGACCTTGCTGCGAAGTCGCTCGACGGAACGGTTCCTCTGCGCGGGCTGTCGCGCTTGTCGGATGACGAGGTGGTCGAGCGACTCTCGATGGTCCGCGGGATCGGCCCGTGGACTGCCGAGATGTTCCTGATGTTCCAGCTCGCGCGGCTAGATGTATGGCCGGTCGGCGACTACGGAGTTCGCAACGGCTATCAGATCGCGTACGGACTGCCATCGATGCCCTCAGCTCG
>JAXDJM010000137.1:0-4526 GCA_034665605.1 Actinomycetota bacterium
TCGAGAGACCTCCTCGTGGTTTTTTGGAAGAGCCGGCGCCGCAATGACAGAGCTGGATAGTCTCGTCATACCGACCACGACCCTCGGTTGAACATCCCCGCGAGCTGGGGATGCAGACTGAGCTTTCGTTCGCGATTGTCGTAGGTTGCCGCGACCAACTCGCCGACACCCGGATAACGCTGAACGATCCTCACGCGATCCGAGAAGATCTCGATCACGTTGTAGGAGGGTCGCGTGTAGCCGCGCACCCGATAGGTCGACGCGGTCCCCGAGTTGACGAGGAGCATCTCTCCCAGCTGCCACACGTTAGGCACGTGCTTGTGTCCGCACAGAACCAGGCTGACGTTCAGCTCTGTGAGAAGCGCCAGCATGTCTCCCGCGTCCCACACGATGTTCCGCTCGCGACCCGTGCCCGGTACCGAAACGAGATGGTGATGAAGAACGAAGATCCGATAGTCGTCGGGCCACTCGTAGGACTGACGGATCCAGTCGTAGCGCGTGTGACCGATCTCGCCTTCCGCCAGATCGGGCTTCGACGAGTTGATCGCGACGACCGTTGCATAGCGCCACGACGAGCCATCGCCACCGGAGAAAGGCACGCGGACGACCCTGTCGGATTTCCCGAACGCATCCCTGAAGTGCAGGAACCCCACGTTCATCAGGTCGTGGTTGCCGGGGATCACGATCATCTGCAAGTCACTCAACCGATCTAGGTACCGCTTGGCCTGACGGAACTGCGGCGCATACCCCTCGGATGTGAGATCGCCGGCAACGACGACGAGATCGGGGGACAGGTCCTGGATCTCTTTGATCGCAAGATCCAGCAGATCCCCGTCGAACATCGGGTGACCGCAATGGATATCTGATATCTGAGCGATCGTTAGATGATTCGAGCGTGCCGGCATGTGGCTCCGTATGATAGGTGGCCGCCGAAGGCAGGCAACATAGAACCGATGTCTCGAGCGAAGCGCTGCGTTGGGGCGACCGGGGGAGTCGATGGAGACCACCTATAACTTGGCTAAGGGCATCCTCAAACCGTGGCTGCACACATGGTTCCGGTGGCACATCGAAGGGCTCGAGCACATCCCGCGCGAAGGGCCCGCGATCCTCGCCATGAACCACATCGCCTATCTCGATCCGCTGGCCGCCGCCTATGTCGTCGACAGGGTGAAGCGCGTCCCGCGCTTCTTGGCGAAGTCCGAGCTATTCGAGGACAAGAAGATCGGTTGGGTACTAAAAGGTGCGAAGCAGATCGAAGTAAAGAGAGGGTCGCGCGACGCGCCTATGGCTCTCGACAATGCACTCGCGGCGCTTACTGCCGGCGAGCTGATCGTTGTGTTCCCCGAAGGCACTGTCACGCGCGACCCCGACCTCAATCCGATGGAGGCCAAGACCGGAACCGCGCGCATGGCACTTGCCTCGAAAGTGCCCTTGATCCCGTGCGCGGTATGGGGGACGGCGAACGTCTGGCCCAAGGGATACGCGAAAAGGTGGCGCCCCCGGCAAGACATCCTCGTCAGGGTTGGACCGCCCATGGAAGTCTCCGGTGACCCGAACGACCCCGAAGACTGGAAACGTCTCGGCGTCGACCTCATGCAGAACATCTCCGTCCTCCTGGCAAGCTTGCGTCCCGCGGTGCCCGACAGGCGAAGGCCGAAGAGAACCGCCGCGTGACGAAAGTCGCTTTCATCGGAGCGGGGTCCTGGGGGACAGCAACCGCTTCACTGGTCGCTGCTAAGGGAACCGACGAGACGATCTTGTGGGCGCGTCGCCCCGAGCTGGCCGAGACGATCAACCTCTACCACGAGAACCCCGAGTACCTACCGGACCTGCCTCTTCCCGAGGTGCTGCGCGCGACAAACGACTTGGATGAAGCGTTGTCCGGTGCCGAGGTGATCGTCATGGGCGTCCCGTCGCACGGTTTCCGCGGCGTTCTCAAAGACGTCGCGACCGCGGCCGAAGACGACGCTATCTACGTGAGCCTTACCAAAGGGCTCGAAATCGACACGAAGAAACGCATGTCCGAAGTGTTGGTCGAAGAGGTCGACGGGATCTCCGACTCACGGATCGCGGTGCTCACGGGCCCTAACCTCGCCAAAGAAGTGATACGTGGCTTTCCCGCGGCATCCACCGTCGCGTGCAAGGACGAGAAAACTGCGCAGAGGTTGCAAGACGTCTTCCACGCGCCGACATTCAGGACGTATACGCATACCGACGTCGTGGGTTGCGAGTTAGGCGGCGCCTTCAAGAACGTAATCGCCATCGCCGCGGGGATCGCCGACGGCCTCGGCTATGGCGACAACACCAAGGCCACCGTTATGACGCGCGGCCTCGCGGAGCTGGCGCGGTTCTCGGTGTGCTTCGGGGCGCAACCACTCACTTGCCTTGGCCTCGCCGGCGTCGGCGATCTCATCGCGACCTGCGCAAGCCCCCAGTCCCGGAATCACTCCGTAGGTATCGAGCTGGGAAAGGGCCGCAAAATCGAAGACATCGTCGGTTCGATGAACATGGTCGCGGAGGGCGTCAAATCGTGTAAGCCGATCTGGGAGCTCGGCCGCGAGTCAGACGTGTGGATGCCGATCACCGAGAACGTCGTAGGCATCTGTCACGAAAATGCCTCGATCGACGACTTGGTGACCGACCTGCTCACGCGCGAGATCCGCTCCGAGTTCGAAGGGATACCTCTGGAACCGGTCGAGTAGCTACGCGGCCTCGAGCGCACGATCGAGGTCTGCGATCAGATCGTCCGGGTCCTCGAGGCCTATAGACAGCCGGCAGAATCCTTCGGAGATGCCCGCCGCGATGAGCTCTGCGGCACTCAACTGCGTATGGGTGACGCTCGCCGCGTGCACCAGCAGGGAGTGAGTTCCACCGAGCGACGCCGCCGGGATGATCAGCTCGAGCGCATCCTGCATGCGCGCCGCAGCCGACCGGCCGCCAACGACATCGAATCCCAGGGTGCCCCCGCCTTTGCCGTCGAGCAACCGGTCGGCCAAAGACTTGGACGGATCTCCGTCGAGCCCGGGATAGCAAACATCGGTGACCTTCGGATGTTCGTCTAAAGCGCGCGCGACGGCGAGCGCCGATCGCGACGAGCGTTCGACCCGCAACGGCAGAGTGGCGATCCCCCGCAACGCAAGCCACGCGTTGAAAGGGGACAGCGTCGGTCCCAGTTCGCGCGCAAGATCGGCAACCCGATCGACAATCTCCTGCGACCCGCATACGACGCCACCTATGAGATCGTGATGCCCACCCAGGAACTTGGTCGCCGAGTGGATGCTCACGGCGGCCCCCAACTCGATCGGACGACACAGCATGGGACTCGCGAAGGTGTTGTCGACCACCAGAGGAACGTCCGCCGCCCGCGCAAGCTCCGCCAGCCGGGGTAGGTCGGCGACGACGATCCGCGGGTTCCCGATCGTCTCGCAATAGAGAAGCTTCGCCCCGTCGAGGGACTTCTCTATGGCGTCGTAATCGTCCACGTCGACCAGGGTCGTCTCGATGCCGAAGCGGGGCAACAACGTTTGGGTGAGGGCGTGCGTACCGCCGTAGAGCTGTCGCGCCACAACCGCCGTGTCACCTTGTGAGCACAAGGTCAGGTAGACCGACGAGATCGCCGCCATCCCGCTTGCGAACGCCTCGGATGCTTCGGCCCCCTCGAGGTCGGCAACCGTGCTCTTGAAGGCGTCGATCGTCGGATTGGCCCAGCGCGTGTAGACGTATCCGGCTCCGACCTTGGCCTCTGATGCGGCGGCGAAAGACTCCGAATCCGAGAACCCATAGGTGGACGACGGATCGAGGATCGGCGCTACCGGCACGCCTGGTTGTTCTGTTGCTGCGGGTGGATGTACCGCGCGTGTTGCGAGCGAACGGGAACTGCTCAGAACAACGCGCCTAGAGATGAACCACGGGGCAGGTGAGAGTGCGCGTGATGCCCTCTACTGCTTGGATGCGAGCAACGACGAGCTTCCCCAGGTCGTCCACATTGTTCGCGCTGGCGCGAACGATGACGTCGTACGGACCGGTGACATCCTCGGCGGCGTCGACACCCTCGATCCCGCGCACTTCTTGCGCCACCTGGGCGGCTTTGCCTACTTCGGTTTGGATAAGTATGTAGGCCTGAACGTCAGCCACGCTTCCTCCTCGGCTTTAGCGATCGTCTCTTCGTGGCGGCGGAGTTTAGCAGGGGGGCCGCGAGGCAAAAGGGTAGGCTGAAACGCCTTCTTCTTCCATATCCACGAGGAGTGAACCTAGATGTCCGATGAGTTGGCCGGCGTGCAGCGTCCCGGCCGCGTGTTCCTCAATCCCAGCGTCCCCGAACTGGTCGAGCAAGCGGTAGGGCGCGGGGAAGCAACGCTGGCCGCGACGGGCGCTCTGGTAGCAAAAACGGGCGAACGAACCGGCCGCTCTCCCGACGATCGCTTCGTCGTGAAGCACGGACGCTCTGCCGAGCTCATCGATTGGGGGCAGAGCAACCAGCCCGTCGAACCGGCCGTGTTCGATGCACTTGCCGTCCGCGTGCGAAG
>JAXDJM010000138.1:0-31067 GCA_034665605.1 Actinomycetota bacterium
CTGCAGATCTCGACGAGCTGTCGGGCGGCCGGTTCCTGTTGGGGCTCGGCTCGCAGGTGAAACGCGTGAACGAGAACCGGTTCTCGGTGAAGTTCGAGCATCCGGCACCCAAACTCAAGGAGTACGCGCAGGCGATGCGCGTGGTGTGGGCCGCGAATAGGGGAGACGACGTCGTTCACGAAGGACGTTTCTATACGGTGACCCAGCCGGTTTTCGGTGGTCGCCGCGAACCGCCTCCCGATGACGTTCCCGTTTACTTCGCCGCCGTCGGGCCCGTGATGGCCCGCACGTGCGGCGAGGTGGCCGACGGTTTGCTCGGGCATCCGCTGGCCTCCGTCAAATACCTCGAAGAGGTCGTGAGACCGGCGATCGCCGAGGGGGCCGAGCGGGCAGGACGACGGCCCGAGGAATGCAACCTCACTGCCTCGCCGCTCATCTCGATATCGAACGATGTCGACGCCGCGCGGCGCGAGGTCAAGCTTCAGATCGCGTTCTACTCGACCACCCGGACCTACAGCGGGATCCTCGAACGACACGGCAAGGAGTCGATCGTCCCCGAACTGCGCGAGGCATTCGGGAAGAAGGACAAAGAGCGCATGATCGAGTTGATCGACGACGATCTGTGCGACGCGATCGCCGCAGCCGGAACCAAAGACGAAGTGGCCGATCGGGTCAAGGAGTGGCACCGGGTCGCAGATCGATTGCTCGTCGCGGGTCCGTGGTACGGGGTGACCTCGGGCCGGTTGATGGAGAACTACCAGGCGATAGTTGAGACGTTCGGGTCGAGCGCGGCCTGATTCAGGCGCCGGGCAGACCGCTCGTGTCGGCCTGGCTCAGAACCTCGACGTTGTCTGCCTTCCATCCTTCCGGGGTTGAAACGAGACTGATCTTAAGGAAGTAGCTCACGGTGCGGCCCCCGGGAAGAGCCGACGATTGAACGGTCTGGGTCACGCGCAGCAGCGCCACGGCCTCACCGGCGCTCGAGAACGACACATCGGGACCCTGCAATATCTGTCCGCGGGAGGACGCCGATGATTTCTGAAGGGCGCTTCCCAATCCTTTGCCACTCGTGACGATCTTCTGATACTGATCGGCGAAATTCCCCGTCGCCAGTGCCAGCATTTGCTTTCCGACGTCCTCGATGTTCGTCGATGAGTAATTGAGGAGCAGCGAACCGACGTCCGTGGAGACCTTTTCGACGGCGGGGGATTGATCCGATAGATAGTTCCCAACTTCGTCCGGAGAGGTCTTTGATCCCGTGATCCACAGGATGGCGAACGTTCCGGCCAGGGCTATCGCAACGACCAGCAAGCCGATCAGAACCACATTGGGACGGCGCCACAGAGGGCGTTTGCGCTCCGACTCGGCCGATGTTTCGGGAGATCCCTTCGTGGAATCTTCCGGGATCCCCAAGCCGGGTAGCGACGCCGCGCGCGCGTCTGAACTATCGGAAACCATGACTGCACATCCTAGGGGTCGACGGATCTTGTGAGCTCTAGATCCCGTTCAGGTAAAAGAGGGTCCACGACAAAGACGACAAACGCGACGGGATCGACTTGCCTTCCGATGCGCCCGCCAGTCCTCCGGCCGATCCCCCGACGATCTGGCTGAGGGCCGAAGACGCGCTGTCGGTGCTCTGCGGTGTGCCGGCGAGCGGGGCGGAAGCGCTCGTCTTCTTACAGTGGGCGTGTTTCGGCGGTGCGTAGGGTTTGCGATTACCCGGCGGGCGACGCGGCGTCCCGTAGCTGCAGGGCGGGCCACCCGTGTCCGTGACCAGACCGAATCGGACCAGCCCCGTCTTGGACTCGAACGCCTTGTTCACCTTGGCGAGAGTGCCGGGCAAGATCGCCAGTAGGCGATTCAGATCGTCGTGATGAGCCGCTTGCAGCGCGTTGACCGCCGCGAACTTCGGGAGGAACTGATCGATCTGCTTCTTGTAGCGCGTGAGGAGCGCGACCACCTGGTCGGAGCTCAAGTTGGCATTCGTCAGCAGCTCATGGATCGCCGGTTCGTCGCCCGCAAGCTCGGCGCTGACGAGGGCGAGCTCGCGGATCGCCCTTTCGAAATCGGCTTTCGAAGCAAGGAACGCGCCACCCAACTTCGTGCCGTTGGCGAGAAGGCCGTGGGTGTTGCCGGACCTTTGCGCAAACGTCTGCGCGAGGTCGGCAGAGGATTCGATGATCGTCGCGATGTCCGGCCCCCGTCCACCGAGCCCGCCGCCGAGCGAGTTGACCGCGCCTTTGAGCGCGCCCGGTGGCACGCCCTTCAAGACGGCTTGGAGCGTCGTCAACAGACCTTGCGTGCTCACGGGTATCGACGTCTGGCTCAGCGGGATCACCGAACCTTGGTGCAGGTACGGCGCAGAGTTCGATTGAGGTTCGAGCTCGATGAACTGCTCGCCCACGGCACTCTTGAACATGACCCGTGCTTGGACGCCCTGCGCGGGGATCTGGTCGCTTCCGTTTATGAGCATCTGGATCTTCACACCGTCGGGCACGACCTCGAGCGTTCCAACCTGGCCGACCGTGATCCCTCGATACGTGACTTCCTGGCTTGTGAAGACGCCTCCCGCGTCGGGGAAGATCCCGTAGATCGCGAAGTGCCTGTGCAGGACGCTCAGCACTTGCGTTGCCATAGCGAAAGAAAGACCGAGCGCCAGAACCAGGAACGCGATGAGGTTGATCTTGACGCGGGTGCTTGGCGATAGCGCCATCAGCCACCACCTCGCAGTGGTTGCTGAAGGATGAGCTGAACCCCGTTCGAGGGGTCGGAACCCGAGCTCGAGTGAGGGTTGTCCGTGTGGATGTTCTGGGGACATGTAGTGCCCTGTGCGGTGACGTTTGGCAGGGCTTGACATACGTCGAGCTGCAGGTACGAGCCGGGCATCGACAAGGGGAAGCGAGTCGAGAACACCGCGAGGGTTTGAAGTGTGGTCTGCAGATTGGCACTGCTCGCGACCAAGGTGCGCAATATCGGGCGGAGATCGCGGAATTGTTTGTTCAGTCCGCCCGCGGTCGAGTTGAGCAACTGGACCGAGATCGACGAGAAGCGATCGAGCGAGAAGAGCAGCCTTTGCAATGCGTGGCGTTGTGCCGACAGGACGCTCGAGGACCCGGCGAAGGATTTCAGGAAGTTCTGAAGTACCGGAGAGTTGCTCAAGATCGAGTGCGCGACATTGTCCAGGTGGTCGACGGCCGAGGCGATCTGTCCTCGTCGTTGCGCGAGCGTTCCCGTGAACCGATCGAGCTCCGTAAGCAAGGTACGGACGTCTTTGACGTGACCCTTGAAGATCACAGCTTGCGAGTGGGTGAAACGGTTGATGTCCTCAAGGTCGCCCGTCCCCAGGATCGAGGCCAGCTTAGCGAAGACGTCTTCGAGCTCTGCGGACTTACCGGTTTGGCTGAGCGAGAGGACGTCACCTTGTTGCAGATAGGGGGGGCCGGGAGCTTGCTGCTGAAGGTCGACGAACTTCTCACCCAACAGCGAGGTCGTTCGGATCACGGCGCGAACGTTGGAGGAAACGTGCTCTCCTTGGTCGATACACATCGTCACGTCCGCGTGGTACCCGTCGGTCGGCGACCCGACCAGCTTGATGTCGTCGATGTTCCCGATCCTCACGTCGGACGCTTGAACGTTCGCGTTCTTCACGAGGTCGCCAACCTGTTTGAACTGGCCGATGATCGTCATCCCGTTGCACGATGCCGATAGTCCGATCAGCGCGCAGGACGACGTCATGCACGCGACGGCGACGAGGAGCGCCAGCTTCCTCAACTTCCCCACCCCAAGAAGCCCAGAACGTTTCCGAAGAATGATCCGACGCGATGGATCAGCGAAGGCGAGTGGGCGATCGTCGGGACTGCGGGACCGGCAAGTGCGTTACCGGTCACGCCCGGTATATCCGGAACCTGATTCGCGGGCAGGTTGGGGATATTTCCAACCGCTTTCTTGATCTTGTCGATCAGGCCACCCGGGTGCTTGATCTTCTGCTCGATCGACTTGCACTTCTTTGCGATCTTCTTGATGTTCTTAGCGAGCGGTTTCAGTACTTGCTTCTTGATAGGAGGCGGGAGCCCGAGCTTGTTCAGTCGGTGGATCTCGTGCTTCACCTTCTTGACGGCCTTATGGCAATTGAACGGAAGGCTCGGCAGCTGCGGGAGCGTAGGTGCCGGCGCGGTCCCTGTGGGCAGCGGCGTGGGAAGCGGTGGCGGAGTCGGCCCCGGCCCGGTCACCTGCTTGCAGAGTTTCTCGAGCTGATCCTTCACGGGACCCGGCGGAACGGCGTCGACGATCGTGCATTCGAGCCGCTGGGTGTTCGAGTCACGCACGTCGACGTCGTGGTTCGCACCTCCGTGGAACGCCTTGCCGAGGCCGACGGCCACAACCGGCAGCCACGACAGGGATTCAGATACCGACGCTCGATGCTTCAACACCTTTGCCAGGACCCGAGCGGCAAGGCCGAGATCGCCGCCGAGCTGGTTGCCTTGTTGCCTTACGAGACTGCCGACCTCGCCTGTAACGCCCGCCAGATTCTGCAACGTGCCCCTTAGATCTGCGCGGCTCACGTGGAGCGCGGTCAAGACGTTTGCAAAGTTGCTGTTGAGCGACCCGATCTCGCCGGCCCTCGTCGCGATCTTCGTGAACAGCTGGTCGAGATTGACGAGCAACCCGGAGAGGTGTCCCCGGGCGCCGGCAAGTGTCTGCGTGAGGTCGGATGCGGAGACCAGAGTGCTCTGCAGTTGCCCCTCCCGATCGTGGAGCGCAAGGTTCAGCTGCTTGACGAGAGTGCCTAGTGGCCCGGGCGCGCCGGGGCGTCCCGGCTTAACGGTGTCGAGGAGCTTCTTAAGCTGCGCGTAAACGTCGTCGAGCTCCGCCGGGATCTGAGTCCGATCGGTGTGCAAGACCGCGCCGTCGGCGAGGGCCGGTCCAC
The DNA here is from genome assembly GCA_034665605.1 of Actinomycetota bacterium. Classification (GTDB taxonomy): domain Bacteria; phylum Actinomycetota; class CADDZG01; order CADDZG01; family WHSQ01; genus JALZGD01. The sequence continues at coordinate 4,928 of JAXDJM010000138.1, forward strand.
TTTGGTACGCGGGCGTGAGCTGCACGTAACGATCCGAGATCAGAGAAGGAGGAACGATCTGCGCATTCGCATTCGCCGGGACCTTGTACCTATCTTCGATCTGAAGCACGACTTTCACCTGGCTCCCGACTGGCGTGATCTCCGAGACTTTCCCGATCGGAACACCCAAGACGTCCACATCTGAGTGCGGATATAGACCGATCGTCTTCACGAAGTACGCAGTGACCTGGTATGTGCTCGGCTTGCGATGCGCGTTGTAGTAGAGGCCTGCGGCGCCCGCGAGAAGCAACAGGACGATGGTGGTCGACAGGGGCTTGATAAAGCGCTTCATGGTGTCTTCTGCTCGCATCCTTTAGAGACCACCAGCGCGCACGAGTAGATGTCGCCCCACCGGCCTTGCTGGAAGATCGAGCCGAAGTAGCGCGACGAGGGCCCGGCGAACTCAAGAGCTACGTCGAGGTTCGACACGTTGTTATCGAGTACGACGAGAGCGTTGTGCAAGTGGTTGAGGATGTTCGTCAGATTGCTGTGATTGGTGCGGAGCACGTCGAATAGATCTGCTGCCATCAGATTCGTGCGATGCAGCAAGCTCTGGAGGCCGGCCCTCTTCTGGTCCAGCGTCGTCAGCACCTGGTTCGACGAATCGATCAGCCGGTTGATGTTGCTGCCTTGACCCGACAGAAGGGCAGTCAAGCTGTCGGCGTTGGACAGCAGTTCGGTGAGATCGCGCTTCTTCGAGTTGAGACCTTCGCCGAGCTTGCTGAGGCCGGTCAGTGCGGAGCCGAGCTTGGTGCGCGACTTCTTCACGACCTTCGTCAATTCGCGCAGCGCGAGGTTCAACTGGTTGCCGTTCAGGCCCTGTAGGACTTTTGTTCCCTGGTTGGCGGCTTGGAAGATCTCATATGGAACCGTCGTGCGGGACAACGGGATCGTGTCCCCGTCTGTCATATACGGCGCTCCGCCGGTTCCATCGAGGTTGATGTACTTCGTACCGAGCAACGTAGCGAGCTTCAGGTCGGCAGAGGTCGACTTCGGGATCTTGGTTCCGTTGTCGATCTCCATGGTGACGAGCACGTGGTCGCCTTTGAGCTCGATCCCGGTGACCTGGCCAACCTTGATGCCTGCGACGCGCACTTGATTCGAAGTGGTCAGCCCAACCGCATCGGAGAATTCGGCCTTGATCACGTACGCCTGGTTCAACGCAGGGATCTTGTTGATCGAGAACGCAAAGAGCGTGCCGGCGGCGATGGCAAGGATCGACAGGAGGCCGATGATGACGGGGTTGCGCTCGCGGAAGTTCTTGACGGCCATCATCCACCCCCGCTCGTGAGGGCGGTGCACTGACCGGTCCCGAGCTCGGGGCACAACGAAACGATGTAGAGGTTCCACCACGTCCCGTAGGACTGCGAGCGCGCGCTGGCGAGGAGGATCTCTTTCAGGTTTGCCGCAACCGTATTGAGTGGTCCCAAGTTGTTGTTCACGACGTTCAGGACGGTGTTCAGATCTGCGAGCTCTTGATCCAGGTTCGCCTTGTTGTGGGCAAGGAGACTTCCGAACTTCCCGGAAGCGGCGTTGAGGCGATCCACCACGCTACGGATGGTCGGCGTCACGCGTGCCAGGGATTGCATGACGAGCCCGAACTTCTGGATCCCCGTCGATATCGATCCGCCTTGCTGGTTCAGGATGCGCGTCACCTTATTGATGTCGGTGACGAGGCGGGCCAGTCGCTGATCATGGCCGGCGAGCGTCTTCGTGAGTGATCCCACGTTCCCGAGGATCCCGGCGAGTGCGTCCTCTTTGCCGCTGAACACTTTGACGACCGCGCGCGTAACGGTATTGATGTCGTCTGGGTTGGTGGACTGGATCAGTGGGCGAAGATTGTTGAACACGGCCGACAGATCCAGTGCCGGGTGCGTGTTCGTGTCGGGGATCGTGTCCCCGTCTCTCAGCAGCTCGGACGAGGGATCCGCCGGAACGAACAGGTCTACGACTCGCTGACCCAGCAGGTTGCGGTATTTGATGTCGGCTTGGACATTTGAGGGCAGCTTCGTGTCACCGTTTATCTGGAGGTCCAGTTCGGCTTCGCCGTGCAACACCTGGAAGTGCGTGACCTTGCCGACCAGAACCCCGGCGATCTTCACGGGGTCGCCGTTCAGCACGCCCGTAGCATCCGAGTAAACGGCGTGAACCTGATACGTGTTCGCGAACGGTGTGATGTTTCCGATGATCGTCGCTAAGTAGAACGTGATGATGATCGTGAATACCGTAAAGACGCCGAGTTTGATCGCTGTGCTTTTCATGGTTGCGCTCCAAGCGAGGGCGCGTACAGAACTTGCCTGAGGCTCCCGGGCGCAGCCGCGTGAGGCTTCGGTTGGGTGCCCGGGGCGTAGGGCCCGCGGCTCTGCGAGATGAGGTTGTGGACCCGCCAGCACTTACCCGGCACGACATCGCCCTGCGCTTTTCCGGGTTCCGTTGTGGGCTGCCGGAACCGGCACACATCGTTCAGGTTTGCGTTCCATTTGGCATTGAAGATCGGAAGCGACGTCAACAAGTGATCGACGTCGACGGCGCGCGACGCAAGGACGCCGATAACGGTGGCGCCGCGATCGACGATGCGCGTTAGGTCGTTGAAGTGAACCTCGAACAAGGTCGACAGTTGATCCAGTAGCACTGGTGTCTTCCGCAGGTTCGAAGCGATAAGAGAGCTGTTGGAGATCGTGAACCTGTTGAGCGAATCCAAACTCCGCAAAGAGGAGATCAGGTCCCCCCGTACGTTGTCCAAGACCGCCGCCGATCCCGCCAGCTGATCGATGCCCTTCTTCACGAGGCCGGTGTCCTGGTTGAGTGGGATGAGGGCGCGGTTGCCTTCGACCAAACCGCGGACGGCCGCGCTTTCGTGGCCCCCGAAGCCTTCCGCGAGAGCCGTGAGGAAACCTGCGAGCTTGTCCGGGTTGATGGCCTTCAAGAGCGGGAGGGCTTCGTTGAGGATCGATTCGACCTCGATCGGATTGATCGTGCGGTCGAGACCGATCTCATCGCCTGCGGCGATCGTTCCCTGGGGATCTTGCGGGTAGAGCAGCTCGACCCACTTCTCGCCGAACAGCGTTTTGGCGTTTATCTCGGCTCCGACGTTCGCGGGTATCACGTGAAGCTGGTCGGGTTGAAGATCGAGCGCCACTCGACAGTGCCCGTCGATGAGCTGTAGGTCGCCGACCGAGCCGACGAGAACCCCACGCTCCTTCACGTCGCCCCCAACCCTCAGGCCCTCGCCGCAAACGTCGAAGGTGGCGTAGGCGCGTTCGTAGCGCGAATGGATCCGGCCGGTGAGCACCAACCCGGTCAGCACGACCATGCCCCCCGCTATCACGAGGGTCAGTAGACCTATCAGAGATAACCGCAGCCTCTTTATCTTTTATCCCCCTGTGGCTCCCGCCGCCCGCGGGTTAGCCGGCTATACGCACTGTGTCGTGCACACCCCACATGACCGCAGACATCATCAGGTTCAAGACGTTTACCGCGACGATCGAGGCACGGATCGCCTTACCGACGGCGACGCCGACTCCTGCCGGCCCTCCCGATGCGTTGAACCCGTAGTAACAGTGGATCAGTGCGACGGCTAGCGCGAACACGATCACTTTGATCAATGAATACAGAACGTCGGTCGGCGGCAAGAACAGCGTGAAGTAGTGGTTGTAGGTGCCGCCCGACAACCCTAGGAACTTGGTCACGACGATCGATGTCGCGAGATACGACGAGAACAGCGAGATGAGATAGAGCGGGATGATCGCCGTGAGGGCTGCGATGACCCGCGTCGACACGAGGTAGGGGATCGGCCGCACGGCCATCACTTCGAGCGCGTCGATCTCTTCGTTGACGCGCATGGCGCCGAGCTCGGCGGTGAACCCTGCTCCCACTTGGGCGGCGAGCGTTACGCCGGCGATCAACGGAGTGATCTCTCGGGTGTTAGCGAACGCCGACACGAAACCAGTGAAGGCCTCGGCTCCGATGAGCTGCAGCCCCTTGAAGCCCTCGAGTCCGACCTGCGTGCCGGTGAAGAACGCCATAAAGAAGATGACGCCTGCCGTACCGGCGCCGACGATCAGTGCCCCAGCTCCCAGCGTGATCTCGGATACGAGCCGGGCGACCTCGCCGCCGTGCCTGATCGCTACCACCGTGTCGGCCAGCGACTTGCCCATGAACGAGATCTCTTCGCCGATCGACGCGAGCCCATCGATGCCCCGATTGACGATGCGGCCGGGGATCCCCAGCGTTTGTCTCAGCGTTCCCGCTTGAACGGCCACGGCTCTCCTATCCGAATTTCTGAGGAACGATCGCGAAGTAAAGGGACGTGAGGATGAAGTTGATGAAGAAGATGAGCATGAACGTCACAACGACGGCTCGGTTCACGGCGTCGCCGACGCCCTTCGGCCCGCCCTTCGCGTAGAAGCCGAAGTAGACGGCAACCATCGCGGCGGCCAGCCCGAAGATCCCGGCCTTCAGCACGGCGACGAACAGGTCGGCGGTCTGAGCGAGGAGGCTGAACGAAGCCAGATACGCCCCCGGGGTACCGCCTTGGATGATCACGTTGAAGAAGTAGCCGCCTGCGATACCGGCCACCGACACGAAGCCGTCGAGCAGCATGGCCACGAAAACGGCAGCCCAGATGCGGGGCACCACGAGGGTGGCAACGGGGTTGACCGCCAGCACCTCCATGGCGGCGATCTCGTCGCGGATCTTGCGGCTTCCGATGTCGGCGCACATCGCCGACCCGCCGGCCCCCGCGATCAACAAGGCGGCAACGATGGGGGCCGCCTCTCTGACCACCGCCAGGACCATCGCCGCTCCCGTCTGAGATTCCGCACCGAGTTGCCTCGCGACGTTGCCCACTTGGAGCGCGATCGTCGCTCCGAACGCGATCGAAACCAACACGGCTGGGAACATCGAGACGCTGGCGATGAACCACGACTGACGAATGAACTCGCGCCAGGGGTACGGAGGCTTCCACATGATCCGGAAGGCCTCCAGAGTGATGGCAAACATGTTGCCGGTCTCCGTTAGGAGATTTCGAAGACCTTTCATCTTTTACGCCGTGGCCTTCTTCCTTCTAGGCGTTGTGTCCTGGCTGTCGGAGTCGTCGGGAGCTCCTGCGGCTCGCTCCAACTCCTCGGTTTCTTCAGCGGTAAGGCCCGAGGTGCTTTGTGGCTCGGCGCCTTCCTCCGGCTTGACCTGGTCCTTCTCCTCGGACATCCCGATGGGGCCCTCCGTGTCGCCCGCAAGGAATTGGCGAACGACGGGGATGTCCGACTCGAACATCTCTCTGGCGGGCCCGAAGCGGACGAGGTTGCGGCGATAAAGCATCCCGATGAAGTCCGCCACTTTCTTTGCCGTGGCGATGTCGTGCGTGACGACGATGAAGGTTGCGCCGAGCTGCTTGTTGAGGTCCATGGTCAGCTCGTTCAGGAAAGCTGTTCGCACGGGATCGAGCCCCGAGTCGGGCTCATCGAAGAGGACGATCTGTGGATCCAGCACGAGAGCGCGCGCCAGTCCGGCCCGCTTCTTCATCCCACCCGAGATCTCGCCGGGAAGTTTCTTCTCGGCCCCCGTCAAGCCCACCATCTTCAGTTTCTCGGAGACGATGTCGTTGATCTCGCTCTCCTTCTTCTTCGTGTGCTCGCGAAGAGGAAAGGCGACGTTGTCGTAGATGTTCATCGAGCCGAACAGGGCACCATCCTGGAACAACACGCCGAACTTGCGGCGAACCTCGTAGAGCTCTTTCTCGTTGAGGGCCGGGACGTTCTTACCGTCGATCCAAATCTCGCCGCGGTCAGGCTTCAGCAGGCCGACGAGGTGCTTGAGAAAGACCGACTTGCCCGTCCCGGAGGGACCGAGCATCAACGTGATCTTTCCTTGCGGGATATCGCAAGTTATGTCCTCCAGGACCGTTTGTGGTCCGAAGGACTTGGTGAGCCCTTTGATGCTGATCTCGGTCTCGAGCATTTCCCCCCACCCGAGCGATAAAAAAGTGCCGGACCCACAACCCTGTGGAGCCTCGACAAAAACGTCGCCGCAGTCTATCTGCCTCAGAAACGAAGTGGCAGACCTTTCCTGTAAGTACCCGTTCGACCGATGTGCGTCACGCCGCGGGAGCGGACTACTATCCCCGTCGTGGATTTCAGAGACACCCCCGAAGAAGCCTCGTTCAGGGCGGAACTCCGTTCCTGGATAGAGCAGAACCTTCCTCCCGGCTGGGTGGACAAGGATCCCGCCGCCGGCCGCATGGACGAGAAGGTCTCTCGCGAGTGGAGCCGCAAGCTCTACGAAGCCGGCTATGCGGGCTTGACGTGGCCCAAGGACTTCGGGGGAGCCGGTGCCCCGTACAGCTTCCAAGCGATCTTCTTGGAAGAGACGGCCCGTTCGGAGGCGCCCGACCACATCGGGGTGATCGGTCTCGGCATGGCGGGGCCGACGATCACCGTCCACGGGACCGATGAGCAGAAGAACCGGTACCTCGGAAAGATCCTGTCCGGCGAAGAGGTGTGGTGCCAGGGATTCTCCGAGCCCGGATCGGGTTCGGATCTTGCATCCTTGAAGACGAAAGCCGTCGACGACGGTGACAGCTTCGTGGTGAACGGACAGAAGGTGTGGTCGTCGTTCGCTCACATCGCGGATTTCTGCATCTTGCTCGTGAGGACGGATCCCGCTGCCGACAAGCACAAGGGCATCACGTATCTGTTGGTCGACATGCATTCGCCCGGCGTCGAGGTTCGACCGTTACGTCAGATCACCGGGGATCCCGAGTTCAACGAGATCTTCTTCTCGGACGTGCGCGTGCCCAAAGAGAACATCCTGGGTGAGGTCAACGACGGTTGGCGCGTTGCGATGACGACACTCCTGCACGAGCGCGGGACGCTCGGTTTCGCCTTGACCGCGCGCTTGGAAGTTTTGTTCCGCAAACTCGTGCAACTTGCGAAAGAGCGATCCAACGGCGAGGGTCCCGCTACCGACGCGCTGATCCGCGATCGGATCGCGCAACATTGGATCGATCTCCAGGCGCTTCGATTCACGAATTACCGCGCGCTGACGAAGCTGATGCAAACCGGCGTTCCGGGACCTGAGGGCTCCGTGGCGAAGCTGCATTGGTCCGAAACCAATCAACGATTGACGAAGCTTGCGCTGGAAGTTCAGGGATCTGCCTCTCGTCTCGACGACAACGACGCGGTGTGGAACGGGTTCTGGCAGTACCAGCAGCTGCGCAGCCGCGGCAACACCATCGAGGCGGGAACGTCGGAGATCCTGCGGAACATCATCGCCGAGCGCGTCCTCGGCCTCCCCAGGAGTCGCTGATGGACTTTGCATTCACGTCCGAACAGGAGATGCTGCGAGATCAAGCGCGTTCCTATCTTGCCGACCGCTTCCCGATCGAGCGCGTGATCGAGCTCGCCGAGTCGGAAGATGGCTGGGACGAGAAATCGTGGCGCGAGATCGCCGAGCTCGGTTGGACGGGACTTTCGATCGCGGAAGAGAGCGGCGGCTCCGAGATGGGTTTTCTCGAAGAAGCCGTGATCCTGGAAGAGATGGGACGCGCACTGTATCCGGGGCCGTACGCGGCCACGGTCGGTTTCTGTATGCCTGCACTGGCGCGATCGGCCGAGTTGTCGAGAGGCATCGCGACCGGCGAGCTGAGTGCCACGGGTGCGTGGGCAGAAGCCGGGAGCGCCGACGGGTGGGATGGGATCGCGACGTCGGCGTCGGAGCGCGACGGGACATGGTCGGTGTCCGGTGTCAAGGAATTGGTGCCCGATGCGCATGCCGCTCAGGTCTTCGTCGTCACTGCCGTCGTAAACCGCGGTCCGGGGTTATTCGCGGTTCGTGCGGGCGATTCGACGCAGGTCGAGATGCTGCGAACGGTCGACCGGACGCGTCGGCTGGCCCGCGTGCGCTTCGAAGATGCCACGGCCGTATCGCTTGCGAGCGGGGACGAAGCCCGCGCTCTGTGGGATCAGATCGGTATGCGATCGGCAGCCTCACTTGCGCTCGAAGCGGTGGGCATCGCTCAGCGTGCCCTGGAGATGGCGATCGAGCATGCGAGCTCGCGCGAACAGTTCGGAAAGAAGATCGGGAGCTACGAAGCGGTCTCACACAACGTGTCGAACATCTACGTGGCAACCGAGCTTGCACGGTCGCTTGCCTACTGGGCCGCGTGGTGTGTCGCCGAGTCGGACGATCAAGCTGCCGTCGCGGTGGCTGCTGCAAAGAGCGCGGCGGGTGAGGCTGCGGTTCTTGCCTGCGAGAACGCGATCCAGGTTCACGGAGGCATGGGTTTCACGTGGGAGAGCCCGCTGCATCGCTACTACAAGCGTGCGGAGTGGATCTCCTCTTACGGGGGCTCCGGGGCGAGTCAGCGGAAGGTCATCGCAGCCGCGCTTTTCGACTGAAGTCGGGTTTTGTGGGTAGAGATGCGCAGCACCGCGTCGTATGCCCTCTATATTTGAGGACGGATGGGCCACAGCATCGCCGCTAGGCTGATCGAATCTCTACGGGATCGTTTCCGGGGACCGGCGCCCAAAGAGGCTGCCGGTCGTTACCGCATCTCTATCGGTCGTACTTCTCGTGACGTCGTCGTCAAGGGTGGCGGGATCCGGGTGGATCGGATCCAGGGGCGACCCGACGTCGAGATCAGATGTGACCTCGAGACGTGGACGGCGATCGAGGACGGGCATATCTCCGGCATCGAGGCATTCGCCAACGGCCGCTTGAACGTCCGCGGCAGTATCGATCGGTCGCTGTGGTTCGAGACTCTGTTCGAGCGCCCGGCAGCTGGCGCCATGCACTACGACCTCGAGCGCGTGTCGTTGGGCAGAACGAAGATCTCGACATTGATCGCCGGACCCCCAGACGCGACCCCCCTCGTCTTGTTACATGGCCTGGGCGCGACCAAGTCGTCGTGGCTCCCGATAGTGCCCCAGCTGGCACGCGAGCATCGTGTCTATGCGCTCGATCTCCCCGGTTTCGGCTCGTCATCCAAGCCACCGGGTCGCTACAACGCTCCTTGGTTCGCGGAACGTGTCGTGTCGTTCATGGACAAGCTCGGCATAGAGAACGCCTGCGTCGCCGGCAATTCGATGGGGGGCCGGATCGCGATGGAAGTCGCGATGACTAACCCCGAACGCGTCGCTGCGATCGCCTGCCTGTGTCCTGCGACCGCGTTCAGCTATCGGCCCGCCGCGTGGCTCGCTCGTCTCGCCCGACCCGAGTTGGGGATCGCCGCCGCTCGGCTGCCGCGGCAGCGCGTGGTCGCCGGTTTGAAGGAGCTCTTCGCCGACCCGAAAGCGGTGTCGCCGGACTGGTACGACGCCGCGGTGGACGATTTCCTCACGATCTGGCGTAGTCCCTCGGCGCGCATCGCGTTCTTCGCCTCGTTGCGCTCGATCTATCTCGAAGAACCGTACGGCGAAGCGGGATTCTGGGGCCGGCTCTCATCGATGAGAACGCCGGCTCTCTATCTGTATGGGCGCAAGGACCATCTCATCACTCCGAGGTTCGGTCCGAAGGTCGCGGCCGCGTTGCCTTCCGCACGCGTGATCGTCTGGGACGACTGCGGTCATGTGCCTCAGATAGAGCATCCAGATCGCACCGTCGACGAGATGCTTGGGTTCTTTGCATTCGCCCGTGGCGGGCTCAAGGCCGACGCCGCGGCGATCTAGCTTTCTGGTTCCGACTGGCTGGGTGTCGGCGTCGTCGCGGGCAGCGCGGACAGAACGATCACAGCTACGGGTACCGCGATCTCGAGGGCCAGAGTCTCGAGGCTCAGGAGGTTCTGCCCCGTGGACAACGTTCCCCGGTTCATCAGGTGATAGAGAAAGTGCGGAAGCGCGAAGAACAGCCACGACACGCACGCGACGATCCGCAATCGGCGTTCGGCCACCCAGATGGATATCGCAAACAACGCGCCGAACGCGATGAAGAAGTAAGCGACGTCTCTGATGAGGTGCTCGTCGTAGACGCTCGAGGCTTGCACCCAGCCTGTGCCGAGCCCGGGGAAATGCAGGTACCAGCCCTTGGGGTCGACGGCCGCCCAGATGCCCGTGAACAGTTGCGAGAAAGCGAGGAACAACAAACCGATCCTCGTCAGTAGCTCTTTCATCGAAGACCCAGCTCTCGGGCAATAACTCGTTGATGGATCTCCTGGGTGCCTTCGACGATCGCGAAATACCGAGCATCTCTGTAGTAACGCTCGATCGGGTATTCGCGCATGTATCCGTAGCCGCCGAAGACACGTATCGCCTTGTCCGTGATGTCGATCACCGCCTCGCCGGCCAGTAGCTTCGCTATCGAAGTCTCGATGACCGGAGACTTGTCTTCGTCGAACATCCAGGCTGCTCTGTGCACGGCCAGCCGAGCGGCATCGAGCGTCGCGCGCGCCTTGGCAAGACGAAACGAAACTCCTTGATAGCTCGATATCGCGCTGCCGAACGCGCTTCGATCGCGCGCGTAGGCGACGGCACCGTCGAGAGCCGAGCGCGCGATACCGAGCGCACCGCCCGAAACGATCACACGTCCGACATTGAGCGTTTGCATGACTTTCTTGAAAGCGCCACGCTCGCCGCCGAGGCACGCATCGTCCGGCACGAACACGTCGTCCAAGGCGACCTCGCCGATCTCCGAGGACAGGTTGCCCATCTTCTGGATCCGGGTTACCTCGACGCTCTCCGACGGCAGGTCGACGACGAACAACCCCATCCCGTCGATACCGGCACCAGGGTCGGTGTACGCGACCACGATCACGAAGTCGGCGATCGGGGCATTCGTGATGAAGGTCTTTCGACCGGAAAGGATCCAGCCGCCATCACCTTTGACGGCTTTGCATTGGATGCCGCGCACGTCCGATCCCGCGTTCGGCTCGGTCAAGCCAAACGCGCTCACCTTGTCGCCGACGAGTGCGGGCTTCAGGTACTCGTGCTTCTGCTCGTCGGACCCGAACGCGTAGATCGGGAACGTTCCGAGATGTGAAGAAACCGACAGGGCGGCCGCTATGCCGGAGCAGACCGCTGCGAACTCCTCTCTGAGGATCGCTTCGGCGAGCACGCCGGCGCCGGAGCCACCCAGCTCTTCTGGGTATCGAACGCCGAGGAATCCTGCCCGCCCCGCCGTGTTGAAGATCTCGCGAGGCGTGCGCTCGGTTCGTTCTGCCTCATCGACCAGCGGTGCGATCTCGCGCGCGGCGAAGTCTCGTGCCGCGGAGCGGAACATCTCGAGGTCCTCGCCGAGGTCGAAGTCCATGTTGCGGAGGATAGAAGATAGGGACATGACGATCGCCGAGAGGTTCTTTGCAGACCGCTCAGAGCGGGGGAAGTTGCGGTTCACCGGCCCCCAGAGAGCCTGGTTCTTGCACCAGATCCTGACCCAGTCGTTCGAGGACATTCAGCCCGGAGAAGAACGCGATGCCGCGCTACTGACGCCACACGGACGCATGATCGGGTACCTAGAAGCTTGCGCCACCGACGAGGCCATCCTGTGTCACTTCGAGTCGTCGCTCATCGACACGCTCCCGGACGCGATCCGCAAGTACGTGCTCGCCACCGACATTCGTATCGATGACGTGACGGACGAGATGGGGCTGCTGCTCGTTGGCGGATCGAGCTGGCGCGCCGCAGAAGAGGAAGTCGACGGCGTTCACGTTCTTCAACCCACGCGTTCGGTCGGTGCAGATGCCGCCTATGTCTGGACCCAAAGAGATGAGATCGAGGGCCTCATCGACCGCCTTCAGAAGCGAGGTTTCGAACGAGCCTCGGAAAGCGATCTCGAGGCGAGTCGGGTGGCCGCCGGTGTTGCCCGTTGGGGATTCGACATGGACGAGAAAACGATCCCCCAAGAAGCGGGTATCGACGAATGGGCGATCCACTACTCAAAAGGTTGTTACGTCGGACAAGAGGCGATGTCGAAGATCCATTTCCGCGGCAAGCCGAATCGCAGGCTCGCGCGCGTGGAAGCAGACTCCGAGTTGCAACGAGGGGCAGAGGTCTTGATCGAAGGAAAGAAGATCGGCTCGGTGACTTCGGTCGCCGGCACGAGCGGGCTCGCGATCGTTCGGCACGACATCGAAGCAGGGGTGACCGTGGAGATCGACCACACCCGCGCTCGGGTGGTTGCCTGATCGATGGCGCACCACTACGAGGGGGACGATCTGATCGTCAGGAAGATCGAGGTCGGCGACCTCGAGAACAACACCTACATCATCGAATGTCCCGAGACTCACGACGCGTTCATCGTGGACGGCTCATTCGAAGCGAAGAAGATCGTCGAGGCAAGCAATGGCGCGAACATCGTTGCGATTCTTCAAACGCACGGCCACTACGACCACGTCCAGGCTCTTGCCGCTTTGAAAGAGAACTTCGACGTGCCCGTGCTCGCCCACGATGGAGACGAATATCCGGTCCCTATCGACCGGATCCTGTCGGACGGCGAGCGACTCGAACTCGGTAAACGGACGGTCACCGTTCTGCACACACCGGGCCACACACCCGGAAGCGTTTGTTTCGTTTCGGGAAGCCATCTCATCTCGGGCGACACCCTGTTTCCCGGTGGACCCGGTAATACGTGGGGGGACCGCGGGGCATTCGAGCAGATCATCGGATCGATCGAATCGAAGTTGTTCGTTTTGGACGATGCGACGGCCGTTTACCCCGGACACGGTGACGACACGACGATCGGAAACGAGAAACCACATCTGCAGGAGTGGATCGATCGCGGTTGGTGACATCGATCTCGAACCGTTTCTCGCGGCTCGCGCTCGGGAAGCCATCGGGTTCATGCCGGAAGAAGAAGGCATCGCGTTGTTCCGCGCGGCGTGCTCGGCGGGGGCCGTTGGCGGCCCTCTCTTGGAGATCGGGACATTCTGTGGGAAGTCGGCGATCTATCTAGGTGCCGCAGCGCGCGTGGCGCGCACTGTCTTGTTCACCATCGATCACCACCGCGGGTCGGAAGAACATCAGCCCGGCGAGGGTTATCACGACGAGAGATTGGAAGACGAGAAGGGTCGCATCGACACCTTGCCGGAATTTCGCAGGACGATCGACGGCGCGGGCCTGTGGGACGTGGTGATCGCGGTCGTCGGCGAATCTGCATCTGTGGCTCAACGATGGGCGATTCCACTCGCGATGGTGTTCGTGGACGGTGGTCACTCACGCGAGGCGGCCCACACGGACTTCACCTCGTGGGCCCCTCACATCGCGCCCGGTGGGCTGCTGGTGATCCACGACGTCTTCCCCGACCCGGATGACGGTGGCCGTCCCCCGTTCGAGATCTACGAACGGGCACTCGACTCTGACCGTTTCACTGAGATCAACTCTTGCGGGAGCTTGCGCGTGCTGCGCAAGCACGCTCCGCTAGCGCGGGCCGAACAGCGACAAGGTGACACCTTCGGATAGGGCATCGCACGCAAGTAAGGCGGCTCCCGCCGTCCACGCCGTCTTCTCACGCGGCCACACCGTTCCGTCGGGCCACGTCGCGCCCGTCCAGTACGCGCCTTCGCAGCGAAGGTGCTGAGCCCACGCGAAGAGTTCGGAGGCTCGGTCATGGGCACCCAACGCCATCAGGCATATGACGAGCTCGAAAGTCTCCGCGGCCGTGACCCAAGGGCGGTCGGCTACGCAGCGGCAACCGCGACCCGCGATCACGAATTCGTTCCACCTATGTGCAAGGCGCTGGGTGGCCCCGTCTGCGTCCAACACGCCGCTCAGGATCGGGTAGTACCAGTCCATAGCAAAACGGTGCTTGTCGACGAAGCCAACCTCGCCCGCGACCGCGGCCACGAGTCGTCTCCGAGCCAGGTGCCATGAAGGTCGTTCGTGTCCGAGGATGTCGGCGATCTGAAGGGCCGAGGCAAGGCTGTGTGCGACACACGCGCATGAAGTCAACAGTGCTTCGGAAACGACCCGGCCGCGGAGATCCTTGGCCCACCAGACCCTCCCGTCCGGAACCTGAAGCCCGAGGACGAACCTCATCGCTCGCTCCACGACGGGCCACATCTCTTCGAGAAAGGCCCGATCGGAAGTCATGAGCCAGTGATGGAGAACGCCCGTCGCGGCATAAGCGCAGAAATTCGTATCGGCCCCGGCATCGTGAGGAACGCCGCCCCGGTATTCGATGGCCCATGAACCATCGGTTCGCTGGGAGCTCATCAACCAGCCATAGGCGTTCGCTGCGTCCGAGTGATGGCCCACGGCGTCGAGACCCATCGCCGCTTCCACGTGATTCCACGGATCGGCGGGGGCTCCCGGCCACCACGCTATGCAACCGTCGCTTCGTTGTGCTTCGAGTATGGATTGCGCGGTGTGACGCGCGTCCGATGTTGTCAGGGCCGGAGCTACTTCAGGCGCGCGCATCCGACATCCTTCTGAATGATCGTTTGCGCGCGTAGAGAACGACGCTCTTACCCATCACTGGATCGAGAGCACGCTCCAGCGCGCGCGTCGCCAGCGGCCGGCGGGTGAGATCCCAAACCAAAAAGCCGTGATACATGCGGACCGGAAGGATGTCGTCCTTGCGGGGACCGACCGCGGATTTGAGCCACCAGAAAGGCGAGTGCAGCGCGTGGGCGAAATGGCGGTCGAATGCATCGAGCCCTGCTTCACCGAGGCCGGCACGAAGCGTTGACTCTTTGTAGATGCGAACGTGACCCCCTTCGTTCTGGTGATATTCGTCCGAGAGAGCCCAGCACACCCGTTCGGGCCAGTACCGCGGCACCGTCACGGCCACGATGCCTTCGGGCGCAAGCACGCGCGCGATCTCCCGCATCACCGCCTGATCATTCGGGATGTGCTCGAGAACTTCAGAAACGATGATGCGGTCGAACGTGCCGTCGGCAAACGGAAGCTGCAGAGCGTCGGCTCGAAGGGCTCCGGCATTGCCGCCTTCCTCTTCGGCCACCGCGGCAAGCATCACTGCCGTGTCCTTTAGAACGACATCGTCGAGATCCATGGCGACAACCTGCGCCCCTCGCCGCATCGCTTCGAAGGAGTGGCGCCCACCCCCGCATCCGAGGTCGAGTAAATGCATCCCTGGTTCGACGGCAAGTCGCTCGTAGTCGACGGTCAACATGGGGCCATCGCCTTGCGGTATTCGGCCACGGTCAACTCCGCGGTGTTACGCCACGTGAAGTGGTCGAGGACACGCTGTCTTGCGCGTTCCCCGATCGATCGGCGGAGCTCTGGGTCGTCGAGCAGACTTTTTATCGCCGTTGCAAGTGCGCCCGCGTCGGCGGGGGGCACGAGAATGCCGGTCCGTTCGGTGCCGATCACTTCCGGAAGCGCGCCTGCCGTCGTTGCGACGACCGGAACCGCGCACGCCATCGCTTCCACCGCCGGCAAGGAGAATCCTTCGTAAAGCGAAGGAACGACGGCCACCTCTGAAGTGGCGTACAACTCGACTAGCTCGAGACGATCGATCCCCGTACGGAACGTCACATGACGCTCCATCCCGTAGCGCTCGAGCGCCGTGGTGATTCGGGAGCCCGGGGGCGCGCCGACCACGATCAAGTGAGCGTCCGTCTCGGTCCTCAGCTTCGCGAGCGCCTCGATCAAGTGTGGGAGGCCCTTAAGGGGCACGTCCGCACTCGCGGTGGTCACGATCCGCCCCGCAACTTTGCCGACTTCGGGGAGCGGCCTGAATAGATCGGTGTCGACGCCGTTCGGAACCACCGCGACGTTGTTGTCGATGAGCTTCATCTCGGCCTCGACATCGGATGCCGCGACCGTCGACGGCGAGATGATCGGGAGGCGACGCGCTACGCGTGCCTGCATCCGCGTGAACGCGTACCACCGACGGATCGCCATCCGCCTCGTGACGCCGGCCGCTTGCAACTCGAGCCGGCGGTCGATCTGGATGGGGTGATGGATCGTCGCGACGACGGGCAGTCCGGTGCGGGCGATCCGCAGCAATCCGTACCCGAGGCACTGGTTGTCGTGAACCACGTCGAAGTCTGCTCTTCTCTCGGCGAGCATCCGGGCGGCTCGCAGGCTGAAGGTGAGCGGCTCGGGGAAACCCGCCCCGCACATCGACGCGTACTCGAGGATGTCGATCCAATCCTTGAACTCCGATCGAGCCGGCCGCCGGAAGGGGTCATCGGGACGGTAGAGATCGAGGCTGGGGACGCGGGTGAGGCCCACGCCGTCGACGAGCTCCGGATACGGCGGCCCCGAGAAGACTTCTACGTGATGGCCGAGCGCGCTCAGCGCAGCGCTGAGGTAACGCACGTAAACTCCCTGACCGCCGGATAGCGGGTTGCCTCGGTAGGTGAGTAGCGCCACGCGCAAGGGTTCGGTCATGACGGGGAACCTTAAGGGCCGGGACTCTCACTCCGATCTCGGTGCCTAGCGTGACCCAAGGCGGACAATGGACGCGTGAGCGCGACGGTGGAGTCTTCTGATATCGCCTCAGCAAGGCGCGATGCGCGGATGGCGGGCCTGATCGCCGTCGCCCTGGCGGGTGCATTCCTGTGGCTCGTCTCGGGCTTTTTCACCGGCGTTCCGTTCGCTCCAACCTCCGTTGCAGACGCGTCCGTCAGGGTCCTCCCCGGAGGCATGGAGACGTTCTTCATCGAGCTCTTGCATCACTGGGCTCAACGGCTGTTCGAGATCGGTGTCGTCATCGGATCCCTGTTGTTCGGTGCCGAGGTCCTGGCCCGAACTCTTGTGTTCGACGGCTCTTCCGTGCGAGTGCGCGCCGGTGTCGCGGGAGCGATCGTCGGAGTCGTCGCGTTCGCGGGGGCTCTTGTAGATCCCACGTCGAATCCGAACCCGGTCATCGTTGCAGGGGTCACGATCTTTGCAGTTGCGATCTACACCTTTGCAGCATCGGGGCTCTTCAAGTCGATGTACGGAGCGCGCGCCGACGCGGACTCGGGGCGCAGGCAGGTCTTGCGATTGGCGATCGCGGGCGGCGGGATCCTGGCAGTGGGCGGAGGCTTGTTGGGATGGATCGCACGTCGCATCTCGGGGCCCGACACGAACGTAGCGCTGGTGGCTCCCGCAAGTCCGGCGAAGATCCCATCGCGGGCTCCATTTCCAGAGATCGCGGGTCTCTCGCCTGAGGTCACGAGCGCGTCCGATCACTACATCGTCGACATCGACATCGTCGCTCCGTCGGTTGAAGCGTCTTCGTGGGACTTGCGAGTTCATGGGCTCGTCGACAAGCCGGCGCAGTATGGGTTCCAACAACTTCAACATTCTTTCGACATCGTCGACGAATACGCCGTGCTCACCTGCATCTCCAACCGGGTAGGCGGCGGATTGATCGGAAATTCGAAGTGGGGCGGTGTGAAGCTCGGCGACGTACTCGATGTGGCCGGCGTTCACAGCGACGCGGTCGACGTCGTGTTCCGTGCGGCCGACGGATATGCGGACTCGATCCCGATCGAGGTTGCGAAGCATCCATCGACGATCCTTGCGGTGTCACAGAACGACAAGCCTCTTACTCAAGACCACGGCTTCCCATGCCGGGTACGCGTCCCGATGATCTACGGCATGAAGAACGTGAAGTGGTTGACGGAGATCGAGGTGGTTAACAAGGACTTCCTCGGCTTCTGGCAATCGCGCGGGTGGAACGATCGCGCGGTCGTCCATACCGAGTCTCGGATCGATGTCGCGGGAGACCATCTCAACGCATCCGCCGGAAACGCAACGTGGATAGCCGGCGTCGCGTGGGCGGGCGATCGCGAGATCTCGAAGGTCGAAGTGAGCACCGACGGCGGCCAAACGTGGAACGAAGCCATGCTCAAGGACGCGCTCGGCCCCCTGGCATGGAGGCTTTGGGCGTACCGATGGACGCCGGAGCAGCGCGGTGCGGTGCGTGTCGAGTGCCGGGCCACCGACGGAACCGGTGCGGTGCAAACGACTCATCAAGCCGCGCCCTATCCATCGGGATCGTCGGGCCTGAACGTCGTCGAGGTAACGGTCTCTTAGGCCGTCTACTACGCGGGCTCGAAGTGGATCAGCACCGATCCGATCTCGGGACACTGCGCCCGCAATGCGTTCTCTATCCGCTCCGATGCATCGTGGATGCGCGCCAGCGGCAGGTCGTCTCGGCCCCGGACGTGCGCGACGACCGACAACTCCTCTCCGGATGAAGTGACGAGAACCTCGTGACAATCGATGATGTCGATCTCATCGCGCGCCAGCCTACGAACTAGATCGACGACGTCCCGGCGTGTGGCGGTGACGTCCTTCCCGAAAGTGGTCTGCTCCATCGGTTCCAGGTGAGTGTCGACTCGGGTGTCGGGCCCGAGCTCGGCGCGGACCGCGCTCTCAACGTCCTCCGACAAACGGTGAGCGTTTGCTACCGAGATATCGGGCTCGACCTTCGCGTGAAGCGTTGCATGAAGCGACGATCGGCCGCTCTCGTTGAGGGCGTGCACTAGAACGTTGTGGACCTCCTGGATGCCGTCGACCCGGCTGGCTGCGGCCTGTGCGCGCTCGACCAATCCACTATCGGAGTCGGCGGGTTCCACGTGGACGACAACGTCGGCATCCGGGATCACCGCGTGGATCTCGTTCTCGACGCTTTCCGCGATGTCGTGGGCGCGCTCCAAAGACGCGGTCCTGCCTGCGGCAACGGTGACGTCGGCGAAGAGTTTGGAGCGACCCCCGCTTCTGACGCGAACCCGGCGCGCTTCGGCGACACCCGGTGCCCGGGCTGCTGCGGCTTCGATCGCCTCGACCGGCGCGCCCGGCGCGCGGTCCATCAACACGTCGATCGATCGGTTGGCGGTGCGAGTGGTAGCGGCGAGCACGGCCACCGAAACGACGAGAGCGCCGATGGCATCGGCCTTGTCGAATCCCGAGCGGATCATCAACAAGCTGACCAGTGCCACCGCGGACGTCGCGACGTCGATCATCAGGTTCAACGCACCCGCTTGAAGAGCGGCCGAGCTCTCGGATCGCGCAGCCCGGAGCATTAATCGAGCCCGGGCTCCATCGATGACGATCGACACGCCGAATAAAACGAGTGCGTACCAGGGTGCGTCGGCCTGATGTGTCCCGGTGAGCTCGACCACGGCCTCGGCCGCGATCCACAGGGCAAGCCCGGCCAGCACGAGCGTCTCGGCGAACGCGATCAGGTTCTCGGCCTTCGCGTGACCATAGTGATGTGTCTCATCTGCCGGTTTGCCGGCAAGACGAACCGCGAAGAACACGAGGGCCAGGGCGACGACGTCGAGAACAGAGTCGAGTGTCTGGGACAGAACCGCGAGGCTGCCGGTTGCCCCCCACACGGCGAGCTTTGCCCCGGCCAGTACGAAAGTTACGAAGAGTGCGACGGCAGCAGTTCGCTCCGCCGAGGTGCGGGCCATCCTCGAAGCGTAGAGCCGGACTTCTTCTAGGCGGCGAGGCTTTCTACGACGCCGGTCAGCTCGTCGATGTGGGTTTTCAGAAGGAACGTGTCGGCCCAGTCCGGGGCCTCGGTCAGCACGGCGGAGAAGGCGATGATCTTCGTATTGGGACAGTGCTGCCTGATGAACTCGGCGGCCCTCGAGCCGTCCCAGCGCGGCATGAAGAAGTCGAGCACGACGACGTCGGGGTTGACGTCGGCCGCAAGCAGCGCCCCCTCGAGCCCGTCGCCGGCCACCCCGCCGATCCGAAAGCCGCCGTGCACGTCGAAGATCGTGCACAGAAGCGTGCGCATGGCCGCGTCGTCGTCGACGAGCATCACCACCGGTCTGTGAGCCATACCAAGAATGTGGCGGTCCGGCGAGGCGCCCGCAATAGCTCGAAAGAGCTACTTCGCTCGCTCCGGCCTCTGTCTGGTACCTGCTTGAAAATATATTTAGTCGCGACTAAATTGCGGCGGTGACGTCGACCTCTGCTGCCGTCGAGGACTACCTCAAAGCCGTTTATGTCCTCGGAGAGGAGGAGCGAGACGCCGATGGGCGCTCGCGCGTCGTAGCGACCACGGCCCTCGCCCGCAGGCTCGGTGTATCGCCCCCGTCTGCGACGAACATGTTGAAGAAGCTCGATGCGCTCGGGCTGATCGTCCACTCGCGCTACCGGGGCGCCGAGCTCACGCCGGCCGGCCGCGCCCTTGCGCTAGAGGTGATCAGGCACCACCGACTGCTCGAGACATACCTGGCCACCGCGCTTGGAGTTCCGTGGGACGAGGTCCACGAAGAAGCCGAGGTTCTGGAGCACGTGTTGTCCGAAGGGCTCGAGGACCGCATCGCCGCGCAGCTCGGCGATCCCACAGCCGACCCACACGGTCATCCCATCCCGCGCCGGGACGGCCGCGTCCCCGATGCAGAGCAATCGAGATTGTGGGACCTGCCCGTGGGGGCGACCGCCACGGTGGCGCGGGTCCCCGACTCGGACGCGCGGACGCTTCGGTACCTCGATGCGACCGGTATCCGTCCCGGAACTGAGGTGCGCGTCGTCGCCGTCGGCCCGGTCGACGGGCCGTTATTCGTGACGGCGATCGGCTCGGCTGAGGAACCATGCGCGCTGTCCAAATGTCTTGCCGAGTCGATATGGGTGACACGGTGAAGTCGGAGAGCGGACGGTCGCCTTCCGCCGCTGACATCAAGGCTCAATCCGCCGCGGAGCAAGCGCTGGCCGGACGCGGACGGGGATTTCGCGCTCGGATCCTTCCGTTTTTGGGCCCGGCTTTCATCGCGTGCGTCGCGTACGTCGACCCCGGCAACTTCGCAACGAACATCCAGGGCGGGTCGGAGTTCGGCTATCTCTTGGTGTGGGTCGTTGTCGCCGCGAACCTGATGGCGGTGTTGATCCAATTCCTGTCGGCCAAGCTCGGGATCGCGACGGGAAAGAACCTGCCCGAGTTGATGAGGGATCGGTTCCCGCGGCCGGTCGTCTACGGCCTCTGGACCCTCGCCGAGATCGTTGCGATGGCAACGGACCTCGCCGAGTTCCTGGGGGCCGCGCTCGGCTTCAACCTCTTGTTCGGCATCCCCTTGTTCGTTGCGGGCCTGCTGACCGGGCTTACGACTTTCCTCATCCTCGGTCTTCAACAACGCGGATTCCGGCCCCTCGAGGCCGTCATCACGGCTTTGGTTGGTGTCATCGCGGTTTGCTACCTGGTCGAGACGGTGATGGGCAAGCCAGATCTCGGCGCCGCGGCGAAGAGTTTCTTGCCGCCGGGGTTCGCCGGAACGAACAGCGTTCTTCTCGCCACCGGGATCCTGGGGGCAACCGTCATGCCCCACGTGATCTACCTGCACTCGGCGTTGACTCAGGATCGGATCGTCGTGCACGACGAAACGCGTCTCAAGCGGTTGATGCGTTTTCAGCTTGTCGATGTGGTGATCGCGATGGGACTTGCGGGGCTGGTGAACGTCGCTATGTTGATGATGGCCGCCGCCACCTTTCACACCTCCGGCCACACGCACGTAGCGAGCATCGAGCAAGCACATCGAACCTTGACCCCGTTGCTTGGACGAGCTTCGAGCATCGTGTTCGCGATCTCACTTCTCGCTTCGGGTCTCTCGTCGTCGACCGTGGGAACGATGGCGGGACAGGTCATCATGCAAGGGTTCCTGCACTGGCACATACCGCTGTGGGTGAGGCGTTTGGTCACGATGGCTCCGGCCCTCGTGATCATCGCGATAGGCCTCGATCCCACCCGAACGCTCGTGCTCAGTCAGGTGGTGCTGTCGTTCGGCATCCCGTTCGCTCTCATCCCGCTGGTCGCCTTTACGGCTAAGGGGTCCCTGATGGGCGTGTTGAGGAACCGATGGCCGACCACCGTGACTGCGGCCGGCCTTGCGGCCTTGATCAGCGCATTGAATGTTTTGCTGCTCTATAAGACCTTTGTGTCATGACCGACTTCGATCACGTCCTGGTTCCGCTCGACGGCTCGCACCTGGCCGAGGACATCCTCGGACCGGCTGCCTATTTCTGTCTGCGTTTAGGCGCGCGCATGACGCTTCTCCACGTCGTCGAGGAATATGCCCCGCAGACCGTTCACGGTGAACGACATCTCGCAACATCTGCCGAAGCGGGCGCTTACCTAGATGCGATCGCCGCCGGCCTCAGGTCGACGGGGGTGGACGTCGACGCACACGTGCACCAGCGTTCGGTCGGAGACGTAGCGGCCGCGATCGACACGCATGCGCACGAGTTCGACGCGGACCTGATCGCCATGTGTAAGCACGGTCGTACCGGCTTGCGCCAAAGACTCGTCGTGGGATCCATTGCCCAGCAGATCCTCCGTGCGGGCGGAACGCCGATCCTCTTGCGGATGCCGCGGGTGACTAGGGAACCCGAGTCTTTCTCCGTGGCTCGGGTCCTCATACCTCTCGATGCTCACCACGACGCGGGGGCCGCGCTCGCGGCCGCTCGCGATCTTTGTTTGTCTTTCGGTGCCACGGCCGACCTTTTGACCGTGGTGCCGTCTCTTGCCGAGGCGCGCAAGGCGACCCCTGCGGTTCGGCTCCTGCCAAGCGCCGCGGCCGCGCAGCTGCAGATGGAACGTGACGACGCGACGCTGACGCTCTTGGAACATTCTCGTGGATTGGAGAGCGCGGGGATCAGTACTCGAGTTGCGACGCGCGTCGAGGAGCCCGCCGAAGCCATACTTAAAGAAGCCGACGATGTGAACGCGGACCTGATCGTCCTCAGCACTCACGCTCGTACCGGGTTCGGTGCCTGGTACACGGGGAGCACCGGATATCGAGTGATAACGGAAGCGAAGCAGACCTTGCTCTTACTAAGAGAGTTGTAGTGGAAGAACTGACCCTGGTCGCGACCTGCGACGGCAATGCCCTCGCGGTCGGTGCGTGGCGTGTCGCGGATCCGAAAGGCACCGTGGTTTTGTTCCACGGGATCCCATCCGCCACACCGGACGCCCCCGGCACTCCGGGATATCGCGAGTTCGCTCGAACGATCGCGGACGCGGGATGGAATGCGGTGTGGGCGGATATGCGCGCGGTTCGTAACTCCCCCGGTTTCTTCACGATCGAGGGTTGGGTGCGCGACGTTGGTGCCGTCGCCGATGTCGCGCGCGGGCTGGGAGCCGCCAAGTTGATCCTTGTGGGATCCTCGGCGGGCGGCGCGGTCGCTGCCAAGGCGATAGCGCGCGGCGTCGCCGCCGACGGACTCGCGTTATTGGGGACGCCTGCCGCGTGGGTTTCCTTCGCGTCTTCTCCAGACCTCGCTGCGATGCTGATAACTCGTGAGGCCGGGATGGCGCTGTCCGAAGAGGTTCTTGCCGATCCCCGTGCATGGGCCGCTGAGTTCGCCGATGTCGAAACCGAGCGAGCGGTAGTGGATCTGGAGATCCCCATCCTGATCGTGCATGGCACGGCCGACGACGTCGTCCCCGTCGAGCACGCAGATCGCATCGCGAAGAACGCACGCGATGTCGAGACCGCGATCATTCCGGGCGCATCCCATCGGCTACGTCACGAGCCCGAAGCCGTCGACATCCTGCTCGAGTGGCTGGAGAGACAAGCGTCGTGATCAAGATCGTCTACGCCATAGTCGTTGCGGGCATCCTTCTGGTCATCGCGGGAGGTCTTGCCAACGGCTTCGACTCGACGACAGTCGTCATCCTGTGCCTTGCCGTGGCTTTCGGGATCCTCGCGATCGGGGTGTCCCGTCGCTTTGCCACCGGCGTCGTTGGGCCCGCTACCTGTGCGGAATGCGGCAAAGCGATCGCACCGAGCTCTCCGTACTGCAAGCACTGCGGCGCGCTGCGCTGAGTTGCTCTGCCGCGTGAACCGCTACAACAAGGACGCTTGGTTCTTCGCGCGCTTGCGGGACGGCGCCTTCTGTTCGTCTTCCGCCGGGTGTTCGATCACCGCGACGACGCGCGTTGCCATGAAGCGACCACTCCGGACGATGACCCCGGTGCGCGTGACTTCGGAAACCTCGATCGTGCCGCGCACGTTTGAGATCTCGACCCTCCGTCCCGCCTTCGACGCGACGATCTCGTAGGTCTTCGTGGCGTCGCCAACGTCCACGACGATCTCGACCCGATCACCTTTCATAGCTTCATGCTCGCACGCGCGCCCGCTTGCGACCAATCGAGCTTGGGGCAGGCGATAGGGTCGATCTTTGGAGATGGGACGGGCGTCAAGCTAGCGGGAGGTACGGAAGTGGCAGAAGGCGGCGACGCTTTCGATGTAGTGATCCTCGGGGGAGGGAACGCCGGCTACTCGGCCGCGTTTCGGGCCGTCGAGCTAGGCCTTTCCGTCGCCATGGTCGAAAAAGACAAGGTTGGCGGCACCTGTTTGCACAGGGGCTGCATCCCGACGAAGGCTCTGCTCCACTCGGCCGATCTGGTCGACGAGATCTCGAGCGCGGGCGAGTTCGGGCTCATCGTCGGCGAGCCGGAGGTCGACTGGGGCAAGGTTCTGAGCTTCAAAGATTCGGTTGTCGGCCGCATGTACAAGGGCCTGTCCGGGTTGGTGAGGAAGCACAAGATCGAGCTCGTCGAGGGCGTCGGCAAACTCGTGGATAACAAGACCGTGTCTGTCGAGACCAAGGAGGGTAGCCGTCGCCTAACGGCGTCAAAAGGCCTGATCCTCGCGACCGGTTCCTACCCGCGAGACCTGCCCTTCATAAAGGCGGACGGCGACAAGGTCCACAACTCGAACCACGGCCTGGTTGCGCAGGACATCCCGTCTTCGATCATCATCGCCGGCGGCAACTACATCGGACTCGAGTTCGCGAGCGTCTATCGCAGCTTTGGAGCCAAGGTCGACGTCGTCGAGATGCTGCCCAAGATCGCACCGGCCGAGGATGACGACATCTCCGAGGCTCTGGCAAAGCTGTTGCAGAAACGGGGCATCAAGTTCCACCTCGGCACTTCCGTCTCGGCTGCAACACCGACCGACAGTGGGATCGATGTCGAGATCGAGAAGGATGGGACCAAAGAGACGCTCAGTGCCGACCGCCTGTTCGTCGCGATCGGACGCGGCCCCCGCACCGACGACATGGGCTTCGAAGAGGCCGGCGTAAAACTCGACAAGGGCTACATCGTCGTGGACGAAGGATTCAGAACTTCAGTCGACGGGGTCTACGCGATCGGCGACGCGATCTACATGCCGGATGCCAACTGGCCGCACCCGCAACTCGCGCACGTAGCTTTCGCCGAGGGCCAGAAGGTCGCCGAGCGCATCGCGGGCCAGGATCCAGCGGCGGTCGATTACAAGAACATCCCCCACGTCATCTACTGCCAGCCCGAGGTTGCAGCCGTCGGACTCACGCAGAAGAAAGCTGAAGAGCTCGGCATGGAAGTGCAGACCACGCGCTATCCGTTCTCGGCAAATGCCCGAGCGCTGATGCTTGGTGGCGGTCAGGGCTTCGTGAAGAGCGTTGCCGAGAAAGGCGGAGCGGTCGTCGGCGTGCACATCATCGGCCCCCGTGCCTCGGACATCATCACCGAGGCTCAACTCGTTACTTCGTGGGAGGCGTATCCGGACGAGCTGGCCGAGCTCATGCATCCCCACCCGACTCTGTCCGAAGTCATCGGCGAGACGTTCCTCGAGCTCGCCGGCAAACCTCTCCACGGGGCGTAGATATGGACCGGACCGACCTCGACCAGCTTTCATCCCACGAGCTCCACGATCGCGCCGTGTCCCACGCGACGCATCACCTCGATATCGCATTCTTGTGGCGTCTCATCAAGTCGATCCCTGCAGCGGAAGCCGCGGCAGGTGACATCGGTGAGGCAGAGGTCGACGTCGTCAGCGCGGCGAACGTACTGAACGACGTGGTCCACTCCGGCGAAGGGGACCTCGCCGACTCGCTCCGTCCGCTCTACATCGACTACCTCGCAGAGCACACCGACGCTTAAGCATTCACCGGCGGCCGGCTACTCGGGGACTCCGCTCCTGCAGAAGCTCGGCATCAAACAAGGTGCCCGCGTCGCCTTCGTGAACGCACCCGATGGGTTCGACAAGACCCTCGGCCCCCTTCCGGACGCGGTCCAGGTGCTCAAAAAGCCCGGCAAAGAGATGGACGTGCTCGTCTTCTTCACGGCCTCGAAAACCGAGCTCCGCCGGCGATTCGGGAGCCTCGCCCAAGCCCTCGCGCCGAACGGCGGTCTGTGGATCGGCTGGCCCAAGAAGGCGTCGAAGATCGCCACCGATCTGTCCGAGCAGGACGTCCGAGACATTGGGCTGGACGAGGGC
>JAXDJM010000139.1:0-2855 GCA_034665605.1 Actinomycetota bacterium
ATCCAAAGGAGAAAGCCTGTGCCTCCCGCAGCCGACGCACTCTGACTAAAGTTTGCCGTGATCCCACGACGCGATGTCTCGCATCTGCAAGCGGATCCCGACCCGCTTCGCTGCTTGACGTTCGATCTCACCGAGTGCGACCTCGACGGGGACGCCGGTCCGAGGAAGCGTGTAGCGCTCATAAAGCCGGCGCCCGATGCTCGCGATCGCGTCTAACCCCTCGACCAATTCGGCGGATCCTTTGATCAGCACACCTTTGAGCTCGTTGTAGCTGCTTCCCTCCTCCACCAGGGCTGCGACCCGCGGATCGCGTCGAAGGTTCACCGCCTTCTGGCTTTTCGCGTAGGTCCACATCTCGATCGCATCCCCGTGGACGACGAACCACATCGCCGCCATGTGAGGGGCTCCGTCACGCTCCAGCGTCGACAGGACGGCGGTTCGCGGCTCGGCCAGGAACGCTTCGATCTCGGCTCGAGTCATCGAAACGTTCGCTCGTGGTGCCATCGATCAAAGCGTAAGGCGAGCATTGGTAGATTGACGCTCACCCCAAGCTCAGGAGATTGCATGGCCGGACCGTTAGACGGACTGAAGCAAGCCGCTCAGTTCTTCAACCCTCACACCATGAAAGAGCTTCGCAAGGCGGGGGCCATGGATCCGAAGGCTCCTCTTGCGCTGGCGCGCGTTCTGCCGTGGCTTTTGGGACGCGGCCCGTCACTGGGGATCGTGTGTCAGATGAACGCGATCGTCTTGGGCGACAAGCCTGCGATCCACGATCGCAACGGGACGCTCTCGTGGAAAGAGGTCGACCAACGCTCGAATCGAGCGGTCCACTTGCTCGAATCCCACGGCATCCGTCCCGGGGGCCGGATAGCACTCCTGTTGCGAAATGGCCGCGAGATCATCGAGTTGATCTTCGCCGCACAGAAGCTTGGACTAGTTGCGTGCCCGCTGAACACGTGGGCGAAGCCGAAGGAACTGAAGGCGACGCTCGGCCAGGCCGATCCTGCTCTCCTTGTTTACGACGGTCTGCACGCCGACCTGGTCAAAGAATGCGCACCCACGAGCCTGCCTCTGTTGAGGGTCGGAAAAGAAGAGGAGTCGATCGACCGGGCCGGCGACTACGAGACAGAGTTGATGGCCCAACCGGCGACCCTTCCGTCGCCCTTCTCGCGCGAGTCGGGTTCACCGCGCGTGATCATCCACACCTCCGGCACCACGGGAACGCCCAAGGGAGCATCGCGCGACTCGTCGGCCGCGGGGATCGGCGCGATGGCGAACCTGTTAACGAAGGTTCCATACAGGCGCGACGACGTCATCTATTGCCCGACGCCGATGTTCCACTCCTTCGGACTGGCAACCTGGACCTTCGCGACCGCGCTGGGAGCGACCTTGGTGGTTCCCGAGAAATTCGACGCGGAAGGCTCGCTGAGGGACATCGAGAAGTACTCCGCCACCGCCGCATCCTTCGTGCCGGTCATGATCAAGCGGATCTTGGCGCTGGACGAAGCCGTGTCGGCGCGCTACGACTTATCGAGCTTGCGCTTGGTCCTTGCAAGCGGGTCGGCGATGTCTCCGGAGCTCCGGCGCGACGCGATGAACCTTTTCGGAAAGGTTCTCTACGACCTCTACGGGTCGACAGAGATCGGGTGGGTAACGATCGCCACTCCCGAGGACATGAACGAGCGGCCCCACACAGTCGGCAAAGCCGTGCGCGGAACCGAGATCGCTGTGTTCTCCGACGACGGTGACAAGCTGCCACCGGGCGAGACCGGCGAGCTCTACATCAAATCCGACATCTTGTTCGAGGGATACACGTCGGGAGATTCCAAGGAGGAACGCGACGGGTACACGACGATCGGGGACGTCGGTCACCTCGACGAAGACGGCTTCTTGTTCGTAGAAGGCCGCGCCGACGACATGGTCGTGGTCGGCGGCGAGAACGTCTATCCGGTAGAGATCGAAGAAGTCATCGAGGCGCTCGGTGGCGTAAGCGAAGCCGCGGTTCTTGGGGTTCAGGATGACGAATACGGCGAAGTGCTCGCGGCGTTCGTCGTGGGAGGCCCGAGCGAAGACGAGATCATCTCCGCATGCAAGAAAGAGCTCGCCTCCTACAAGGTTCCGAAGCGCGTCGAGAAGCTCGACGAACTGCCCCGAACGAGCACGGGAAAGGTCTTGAAACGGGAGTTGATCGAAAGCCTCGAGGGGGCCGAGGCCCTCGACGACGACGAGACTCCCTAACCAGTACCGAGCGACCACGCTGCGCAGTCGCTACGTGACACACTGGTAACGAAAAAGAGTTGATTTGGTACATTTCTTCACTCGATAGTCGGCACCACCACAAGGGGGACCCACACGTGCGTTATCGCAGACCGATCTCGATATTGATAGCTCTCGCCACCGTCGCATCTCTTACTGCGATCCTGGCCAGCGCTCCGTCGCACGCCGATCCCGCTCAGAAGGCGACCGGGGCCGCGTACGGCGACGACGAGACCGCGCAGAACGCCCGTGCCCCCGAGGTCACCGCCGTGGCGCCGCCTCCCACTGCGGTATTCGAGCAGAAGACCTTGGTCGATTCACCCGCGGCTTCCCACGCGCACGTCGAAGCGAACGCGTGTGTCCAGGCGGGAGCAGAGGCCCTGATGCAGGACGTGATGGACGGGGCGAGCAAAGCCGCCCAGCCGTCCCCGACCGCATCGCCGTCCTCGACGACGACTCCCTCTCCCACCACCTCTCCATCACCAACCGAGACCCCTTCGCCCACGGCAACGTCGACGCCGACCGGTCCCCCTCCGTCCCCGCTCCCGAACGGTAAGCAACTTGCCCTAACACCCCCTGGATATCCAACGACCAACCGC
>JAXDJM010000140.1:0-16223 GCA_034665605.1 Actinomycetota bacterium
ACACCCGAGCTCGAGACGCTCTTCGTCTTGCGACAGCTGAAGAACGAGCTGTCCCCACCCGAGTTCGTAGGCGATCGCTCACTCATCGACGCCCTTGCGTACGCGCGGTGGGTTCTCGACAACCGCCCGCGTACGAAAGAGAACGCGCTGTGGGACGAGTGCGAACGCCTGGCCGAGCGCAGCTTGCGAACCAATTACTCGCACGTCTACTACCTGCCGATCGAGTTCCCGATCGTCGTCGACGACCTGCGCCCGGACGACCCGGATTTCCAAGCCGATATCGACCGGCGGATCGTCGATCTGCTCCACTCGCATTCGCTCGAGTTCGAGACCCTCACCGGCTCGATCGAAGACCGGGTAGCGAAGGTCCAAGCCGACCTCGGCCGATAGGAGGGCCACTCCGGTGGTGGGCACGCCTGTGGGCGTCCCGTTTGACCCCCCTCCCGGGCCCGGATACCATTAGCACTCGCACGCTTTGAGTGCTAATCGGTTGCTCAGACCCAACCAGGAGGTAGGAATGGCTACTGCTACGAAGACCAACCTGAAGCCCCTCGAGGACCGCATCCTCGTGCGCCCCGAAGAGGGCGAAGAGACCACCGTTTCGGGCATCGTGATCCCCGACACCGCTAAGGAAAAGCCCCAGGAGGGCACCGTTCTGGCGGTCGGCGCCGGCAAGCGCTCGGACGCGGGAGAGCTGATCCCCATGGACGTCAAAGAGGGCGACCGCGTCGTCTACTCGAAGTACGGAGGCACCGAGATCAAGCTGGACGGCGAGGAGCTTCTGATCCTCTCGGCCCGCGACGTTCTCGCCATCCTCGGCTAAGAGCTCTCTAGCCACTTCTCACCGCCGGGAAGGCCTGCGCTCATCGCGGCCTCCGGTCTTTGCTCAACCATAGGGAGGCACCATGTCCAAGATCATTCGCTTCGACTCCGATGCTCGCCAAGGGCTGGAAGCCGGGGTCAACAAGCTGGCGAACGCAGTAAAAGTGACACTCGGTCCGCGAGGTCGCAACGTCGTGCTCGACAAGAAGTGGGGCGCGCCGACGATCACGAACGACGGCGTCACTATCGCCAAGGAGATCGAGCTCGAAGACCCGTGGGAGAACATGGGCGCGCAGCTCGTGAAGGAAGTTGCATCAAAGACCAACGACGTTGCCGGTGACGGCACGACAACCGCGACGGTTCTCGCACAAGCATTGGTCCACGCGGGACTGCAGCAAGTAGCCGCGGGGGCTAACCCGATGGCTCTGAAGCGGGGCATCGAGCAAGCTGTAAAGGCCGCGATCGACTCGATCAAGGCGCAGTCGCGCGATGTCGAAGGGCGCCAGCAGATCGCTCACGTTGCCTCGATCTCGGCCAACAATGACCCCGAGATCGGCGAGATGGTCGCCGAAGCGATGGACAAGGTCGGCAAGGACGGCGTCATCACGGTCGAGGAGTCCAACACGTTCGGCCTCGAGCTCGAGCTCGTCGAAGGGATGCAGTTCGACAAGGGCTACATCTCGCCGTACTTCGTGACCGACCAGGACAGCATGGAGGCGGTCCTCGAAGACCCCTACATCCTTCTTGCCCAGCAGAAGATCTCGTCCGTTCGCGATCTATTGCCGGTGCTCGAGAAAGTCATGCAGTCCGGCAAGGCTCTGATCGTGATCGCGGAAGACGTCGAGGGCGAAGCGCTCGCGACGTTGGTCGTTAACCGGATCCGTGGGACGTTCTCGTCCATCGCCGTCAAGGCTCCGGGCTTTGGAGACCGTCGCAAGGCGATGCTCCAAGACATCGCGATCCTCACCGGTGGTCAGGTCATCTCCGAGGAGATCGGGCTGAAGCTCGAGTCCATCGACCTCGACATGCTCGGCCGCGCTCGCAAGGTCGTAGTGACGAAGGAAAACACGACGATCGTCGAAGGCCAGGGCGACGGCTCCGAGATCAAGGGCCGGATCGATCAGATCCGCGCCGAGATCGAGCGCACCGATTCCGACTGGGACCGCGAGAAGCTGCAAGAGCGGCTGGCGAAGCTCGCCGGCGGGGTTGCGGTACTGAAGGTTGGCGCTGCGACCGAGGTCGAGCTCAAAGAGAAGAAGCACCGCATCGAGGATTCCGTCTCGGCGACCAGAGCGGCCGTCGAGGAAGGCATCGTCCCCGGTGGTGGCACGACACTGTTGCGTGCACGCGAAGCCGTCGAGGCACTCGAGCTCACGGGCGACGAGCGCGCGGGCGGACTGACAGTCGCTGCTGCTCTCGCCGAGCCGATCCGCTGGATCGCTCAGAACGCCGGCCTCGAAGGTGGCGTCGTCGTAGAGCGGGTGCTCAACGAGAAGCCCGGACACGGGTTGAACGCCGCGACCGGCGAGTACGTCGACCTCTTGACCGAGGGCATCATCGACCCGGCGCGAGTCACGCGCTCGGCCCTCGAGAACGCCGCGTCGATCGCCGCTCTGCTTCTGACGACCGAAGCCACGGTCGTCGACAAGCCGGCAGAGGAAGACGACGCGGGCCACGACCATGCCGGAGCGATGGGTGGCATGGGCGGAATGGGTGGCATGGGCGGAATGATGTAGGCGTAGCAAAACAGCAGCTAGAGGGGCCCTTCGGGGCCCCTTTTGCGCGTCTTCCAGCAGGTATCGGGGGCTGGCGAGCGAAAGGTCACTGTGGCAGGATGCGCTCGCCTCCAAAGCGGGCGGGGGCGGCCCTCAGGCGGGGCGCAGCCGGGTCTTCGCGGGCCTGCATCGCAGGCGATCCGAAGCTGAATTAAGGAGTCGATCGATGAGATCGAAGGTCGTGGGCGCGGCCCTCGCCGCGATCGTCGCGTCGACCCTCTTCCTCCCGACTCCATCGTCGACCGCGACCCCTCACAAGAGATTGCGGGCCACGAAGATCAGGCTCCAGAACGTTCAAGCGTCGATCCACGACGACGTCTCGACGGCGCACGGCCTCAAACGCCATATCGATCGGCTGAATCACGAGATCAATGCCGCCGAGATCGAATCGAACCGACTGTCGTCGGGGATCGACCGGATACGCACCGACATACATACCGCGCAAGCTGCCGTCGACAACGCCGTGAGAGCCGCATCGAAGGTCAAAGACATCGCCAAAGCGCAGGCGGTTGCCTTGTATGAGCAAGACTCGGTCGACGTGCTGAGCGTCCTTCTCGGGTCGCAGTCCCTATCTCAGCTGGACACGCGCGCCGAGATGCTCGGCGTGGCGGCTGCGAAAGACACCGGGGCCCTTATCGAGTACGGCCGGCTCCGGCTGACGATCGAAGCAACCCATAAACGGCTCTTCGACAAGGAAGCTGAGCTGTCGCGCCGGCTCGACGATCAGAAGAAGTTGCAGGACGAGCTAGCACGCCGGCGTGACGAGCTCGCATCGGATCTCGTCAAGCTGCACGGCAAGGTGTCGAAAGACAAGGACAAAGAAGGGAATCTGCTCAAGCAGAGCAGCTCCATCGAGGCCAAGATCCTGGCCCACACCACGCTTCACTCCGTTGCGATCCTGGGCAAGTCGGCCCAAGGGTTCATCTGGCCGCTCAACGGCGCGATCAACTCGCCGTTCGGACCGCGCTGGGGGAGCTTCCATCCGGGGATCGACATCGATGGGTACACGGGCGAGCCGTTCGTCGCGGCGAAGCCG
This sequence comes from Actinomycetota bacterium, assembly GCA_034665605.1. Taxonomy (GTDB): domain Bacteria; phylum Actinomycetota; class CADDZG01; order CADDZG01; family WHSQ01; genus JALZGD01. The sequence continues at coordinate 3,634 of JAXDJM010000140.1, forward strand.
GGCGTGGTCATCGAGGCCGGGTGGATCGACGGCTACGGCAACGCCACGATCATCGATCACGGTGGGGGATTCGAGACGCTCTACGGGCATCAATCGAAGCTGGGCGTGCACGCGGGCGAGCGCGTGCGACAGGGACAGATCATCGGTTACGTGGGATGCACCGGCTATTGCACGGGTCCCCATCTTCATTTCGAGGTCCGAGTGAACGGCACACCCCAGGACCCGATGAAGTACCTGCCTCCCCGATAAGCGCGAAGAAAAATCGACTGGCCCCTTGCGGTCGACTCGGCGCATGGCTACAGTCCGTGCTGTACCCGTTGAGTTGTAAACCGGGCTTGCCCGGGACGAAGGCTCGGCGGGTACATTTCTATTTCTGGTCTCCCTGCGCTCGGCCCGGAGGCCTGGTACCCTAGAGTGCGATAGGAGTGTCCACAGAGTGTTTATGCCTCTGCGCCGGCGCTCCCGACCCCGTCACGACGACGTTAGGAGTGAGTTCGTATGCCCAGCACCCTGAAAGACGTACCCGGTTTCCCGCCTCACGGCGGCGCGCTCGAGCTCCGCATCGCGGGGTCCGAGGAAAGCTCTCAGCTGGCCGCCGAGGCCGCGAAGCTTCCGCAGATCGACGCCAAAGCGCGCCGAGTGTTGTCCGACCTCGAGCTCTTGGCAGTCGGCGCGGTCTCGCCCAACAGAGGGTTCATGACACGGGCGGACTACGAAAGCGTCATCGCCGAGATGCGACTTGCCAGCGGACTTCCGTGGAGCTTGCCGATAACCCTGTCTGCGACCGACGCCGAGATCGCGGGCCTTAAGGGTTCAGAGCGGGCCGCGATCACTCACGAGGGCAACCCGGTCGCCATCATCGACGTGGAAGACGTCTTTGACTACGACGTTGCACGCGAGGCAGAACTCACTTACCGGACCACCGACGACAAGCATCCTGGGGTGGCGTACTTGTACTCGCAGGCACCGCATTACGTTGGCGGCGACGTCACGGTTCTGACCAACCCCTTCGCTCACGAGTTCTCGCTTTATCGCAACACGCCGATGCAGCTTCGCGAGCAGATCGCCGAGCGCGGATGGCGCACCGTCGTTGGGTTCCAAACCCGTAACCCCATCCATCGTGCGCACGAGTACCTCACGAAGTGCGCGCTCGAGATCGTCGACGGTCTCGTCATCCACCCCCTCGTCGGCGGAACTAAGGGCGACGACATCCCAGCCGAGACACGCATGAAGTGCTACGAGGTTCTGATGGAGAACTATTACCCACACGATCGCGTGATCCTTTCGGTCTTCCCGGCGGCGATGCGATACGCCGGCCCTCGCGAGGCCATCTGGCATGCACTTCTGCGCAAGAACTATGGGATGACGCACTTCATCGTGGGACGTGACCATGCCGGCGTCGGTGACTACTACGGCACGTACGACGCGCAACTGTTGTTCGACGAGTTCGACCCCTCGGACCTCGGGATATGGCCGCTCAAGTTCGAGCACTCGTTCTTCTGCAAGACGTGCGGATCGATGGCGTCGGCCAAGACCTGTCCCCACGGCTCGGAAGCTCACGTGCATCTATCCGGTACGCAGGTTCGTCAGATGTTGCAAGACGGGATCGAGCCGCCCGCCGAGTTCTCGCGGCCCGAGGTTGCGCGGATCCTGATCGAAGACGCTCGGGCACAGGCCCGGTAAAGGAGAACGAGAATGGCGCTGTTTTCCAAGAAGAAGGAGCAGAAACCCGAACCTGTATCGGGATCGCGTCCGGGCCGGAAGGTCATGGTCATCGGGCTCGACTGCGCTCCTCCCGAGCACGTATTCGACGAGTATGCCGACGAGATCCCCAATCTCACCAAGCTCAAGGAAAACGGGGTGTGGGGGCCGCTTCAGTCGATCACTCCCCCCATCACCGTGCCCGCGTGGATGTGCATGATGACGTCGAAAGACCCCGGCACGCTCGGGATCTATGGGTTCCGCAACAGGAAGGACCACACGTACGACGGCCTCGCTTTCGCGACGTCGTGGGCGATCAAAGAGCCGACCGTGTGGGACATCTTGTCGGAGGCGGGCAAGGACTGCATCGTCATGTCGGTACCGCCGTCGTACCCGCCGAAGCCCCTCAAAGGCGTTCAGATCGGCTGCTTTCTAACACCGAGCAACGAGGCGGATTACACGTATCCCAAAGAGCTCAAGAAAGAGCTTGAGGACAACGTTGGCGATTACATCTTCGACATCCGTAACTTCCGGACCGACAACACCCAGTACATCTTGGACGAGGCCTACAAGATGACCGAGCAGCGCTTCAAGACTGCCGACTATCTGTTGGCCAACAAGCCGTGGGACTTCTTCGCGATGGTCGAGATGGGTCCCGACAGGTTGAACCATGGCATCTGGTCGTTCATCGATCCGAACCACCCTCGTTTCGAGCCCGATAATCCCTACCGCGAGTCGTTGCGTGAGTACTACCGCTACCTCGACGGCAAGATCGGCGATCTTCTATCGAAGTACGCGGACGAGGACACGACGGTTCTGGTCGTCTCGGATCACGGTGCCAAGGCGATGGTCGGCGGCGTGTGCTTCAACGAGTGGCTGGTCAACGAGGGCTACCTGGCGTTCGATGGCGGGATGCCATCGGAGATGACGCCCCTTGGCAAGATGAATATCGACTGGTCGAAAACCAAAGCGTGGGGGGACGGCGGCTACTACGGGCGCCTGTTCCTGAACGTCGAGGGCCGCGAGCCCAACGGCATCATCCCGGCCGCGGATTACGACAAGGTTCGTGACGAGCTCGTTGCAAAGATCGAGGCCATGGTCGATCACGAGGGCAACCCCATGGGGAACAAGGCTCTCAAGCCGGAAGAGATCTACAAGAACCAGAGGGGTGTTGCGCCGGACCTCATCGTTATCTTCGGCGGCCTGAGGTGGCGCTCGGTCGGCTCGCTCGGTCACGGCTCCCTCTACACGTTCGAGAACGACACCGGGCCCGACGAGGCGAACCACGCCGAGTACGGGATCTTCATCATGAACAATGCGCCCGGCCAGACGAACGGTCACAAAGACGGCTTACATCTGTGGGATGTCCATTCCACGATCCTGGACCTGTTCGACCTCGCCCCTGCTGCGGGCGCGTTGGGCACGTCCGCTCTCAAGAAATAGGAGGTCTCGATGAAGCAAGCGAATCGCGAGCGTGGTTGCGTCATCTGGTTCACCGGGCTGTCTGGTTCAGGAAAGACGACGATCGCCCATCTGGTCGAAGACAAATTGCTCGAAGCCGGCGTTCCGATCGAGATCCTCGACGGGGATGTGGTGCGCGAGAACCTCTCGAAGGGCCTTGGATTCTCTAAAGAAGACCGCGACACCAACATCCGCCGCATTGGTTTCGTCGCGCATTTGCTGCAACGGAACGGTGTGTTCGTGATCACCGCAGCGATCTCGCCGTACCGCGCGATCCGCGAGGAAGCTCGAGCCATGATCAAGGATTTCGTCGAGGTGTACGCCGACGCGCCGCTTGAGGTTTGCGAATCGCGCGACGTGAAAGGTCTTTACGCGAAAGCTCGCGCCGGCGAGATCAAGGGATTCACAGGCATCGACGATCCTTACGAGGAGCCTGCCGGGGCCGAAGTCGTGTGCAAGACCGATGCAGAAACCGTCGAGCAATCCGCGCAGAAGGTGATCGACAAGCTCATCGAGCTCAAATTCCTCGAGGCGTGATCGACCTTCACTGCCATACCACCGTCTCGGACGGCGGGGATGCCCCGGCCGAGCTGGTAAAGAAAGCCGCATCGGTTGGTCTCGATGCGATCGCCGTTACCGACCACGACAACGATTCGGGCTGTGACGAGGCCGTAGCTGCCGGTGAGGTCCATTCGGTAGAGGTGATACGTGGCGTCGAGATCTCGTGCGACGTCTCGGACTTCCAGACGCGCGGATTCGAGCCTTCGGCTCGGCCCACGATGCATCTGTTGGGTTACTTCATTCCGGCATCCGACAATCCCTTGTCGCTCGTCTTGTCCGAGCTTCAAGAAGCGCGCGCGTCCCGTAACGAGAAAATGGTCGAGCGCCTGAACGAGCTGGGCATCGACATCACGTTCGAAGAGGTCGAGCAGGAGGCGGGGGGGCCGGGTGCTCAGATCGGTCGTCCTCACTTCGCGGCGGTGCTCGTACGACACGGCGCCGCGCCCGACTATCAAGCTGCGTTCGACGAATACCTGGCGAAGGGCAAGAAGGCGTATCTCGATCGCAAGCTCTTCACACCGGAAGACGCGGTAACACTGATGAGGGACGCCGGCGTAGTGCCGGTCCTCGCGCATCCGTTCACGCTCAACCTTCCCGAGGACCAGCTCGAACGGTTCGTCTCGGACCTTGCCGCCGCCGGCCTTCAGGGGATCGAGGGCTATCACGGCGACCTCCCGGCCGCCGAACAGGAGCCATTCCGTGCGATCGGACGGGCGCGGGGGCTGGTCGTGTCGGGTGGCAGTGACTATCACGGGGACAAGCGCCCGGATCGGGGCTTCCCCGGAGGCAAGCACGGCGTGATCGTGCCCGACGAGGTGTTAGATGAGCTCCGGTCGGTAGCAGGCGTCGGTGCAAGGTAGGTATCGATGATTCAAGGACGGACCGAACAACCTGCGCGGCGGGATCGCCGCGACGAGATCCTCACTGCGAGCCTTCATCTCTTCGCGCACAAAGGGTTCCACGGAACGTCGATGCGCGACATCGCGCGCTCGGCCGGGATCACCGAAGGCCTCATCTACCACTACTTCGCGTCCAAGCGAGATCTGTTCCGCGCCATCATCCAGGAGTACTCGTTCCTTCCGTTGCTGCGAACCTTGCCCGACCTTGCCGATCAGCTCGACCTGCGCGGACTCCTGATCGTTCTTGCGCGCGGGTTCTTCGACGTCCTTCGCCAGAACACCGAGTTGACGCGTCTCTTATTGCAAGAGGTGCAGGTTTTCCCCGAAGAGAAAGAAGCCTTCTTCGCGGACGCGGTCGGTGAGTCCATCGTCGAGCTGGCTCGCATCCTGGATGCGCGCATGTCCGAGCGTGCCAGAGGGCAGGTCGACCCGGCGATGGCCGCGCGGATCTTCTTCAACGCACTGCTCGCGTTCTTCGTCGAGCAAGAGATCCTCGGCGGGCGCTATCTGCTTCCCGCAGACGAGCGCGAGTACATCGAGCATCTCGTCGACATGTTCGTGCGCAGGTTGGGAGCCGGTCGTACCCGTTTAGGCGGTTAACCACTCCGGCGTCTGCGCCAGAACCCCGCCCACGATCGTCTCCAGCGTTACCCGCGGCTCGCCCGGCGGCAATGCTTCGAGCGCGCCGAGAGCCTCGGCCGCCATCCGTTCGGCAGCGGCCTGTGTCGCTTCCAGTGCGCCCGTGTCACGCATCGCCACCAGGACGCGATCGAGATCCGCGTGGCTCGCGGTGAGATCTTGTGCCAGAGAAGCGTCCCGTTCGCACGCGATCAGGACGGGCAACGTGTAGACGCCTTGGGCCAGATCGGTGCCGGGGATCTTTCCCGTGACGCGTGGATCGCCGACGAAGTCCAAGAGATCGTCGACGATCTGAAAAGCGATGCCGAGGTGCATGCCGTAGCGGAACAGGGCGGCTCGGAGCTCATCTGACGCTCCGCCCGTCACGGCCCCCATCTCGCAGGCAGCACCGAATAGAGCCGCGGTCTTCTTGGAGACGGTATCGATGTAGTCCTCGGTGGGACGGTCGGCCGTGTGAAGGGCGGCCGTCTCTACGATCTGTCCTTCGCATACATCGGCAAGGGCCCCTGCGAGGATCCCCGGGACGTCGCCGCCGGCCCGAGCACCCAGCAAACATCCTTGGGCGAACAAGTAATCGCCCACCAAGACCGCTACTTCTGTTCCCCAGCGCGCGTGCACGGTATCGACTCCACGTCGGGTCTTCGTCTCGTCTACGACATCGTCGTGATACAGCGTCGCGAGATGGATCAACTCGACTGCGGCGGCGGAAAGATCCGTTGCAACGGCTCCCGGGGTGGCCGCACGCGACGCGGTTAGAACGAGGGCGGGTCGAAGACGCTTCCCCCCGGCTTGTATGAGGTGAAGAGCGGGATCCCTGACGAGGGCATGAGGTGATCCTCCGGCGGTATCCAACAGGATGGTCTCGACGCGCAGTAGGTCGTCGACCAACCATGATGGTTGGTTCATTCGCCCATCGCTTGGATCGCATAGCCGCGCACCCTCGAAGAGTCCAGCTCGACCAGAAGAACGCGTTGGGCGGGACCAAGCACGACCTTCTTGTCGATAACCGGGATCGACTCGGAGGTTTTCCCCAGGACCGCGTGTGCAAGGTGAGCCGGCCCGTTCGCGGGCTCGTCGTCGACGAGGTTCTCCGTGCGGATCGAGAGGTCGTCGTGAGCGTAGTAGCCGTCCACGGGGGCGATGGCCTCGAGCGTCTCCACTAGCGACTCCCTTAAACCGTTCGTCGGCGAGCAGATGAGGACGCAGCAGGTCGTATGTGGAGAGAACACGAGAACCGATCCGTTCGTGATCCCCGACTCGTGAACCGTGTCCAAGACCTCCCCGGTGATGTCGAGGATGTCAAGACGTCCGCCGGTCTTGGTCTCGAACTGTTTCAGATGAATCATGGTGGACGCCATTGTCGTCGACGGAGCGCCGTCGCGCTGTTGCACGGACGATTGAATGGATTGAACAGCCGTTCAATCGTTTGGTCGCGCGTTCAGGGCCGATCGAGTGACGCGCGCCTATCCTTGCTTCTCGTGGGAATCCTTCCGGCAGAAGCAGAAGCGGTTCTGAAGGCGGCGCTCGTTTCGGAGCTCACCGTTCTGAACGCGCGCGGCGAGCCCGTCACCTATCCGTTGATCCCGCTTTACGACGGACATCACATCTTCATGACGTCGTCGGTGCTCTTCTCGAAGAAGCTCGAACACATCAAGCACAACCCGAAGGTTTCGGTAACCGTGACGGATCCGATAGCTGCCCAGGTCGAACCCTTTCACCGGGTAACGGTTCAGGGAACGGCGCGCGTCATCGAAGACGACTTCCATTCCGGATGGGAAACCGTGCTCCCGTTGTGGACGGCGAAAGAGCCAATCATCAACGATCTCATCAAGAAACGTTTCGCGATGCCCTTGTTCTGGGAGCGCTCCGTGATCGAGATCACTCCCGTGCGCGTGATCCTGTGGCGTGAGGGAAAAACCAACGCGGCCCCCGAAGTGCACGAGATAGGGGCGATGGTCTGATGGCTCACTCAACCGTGGATCGCTTGTTCGACGACATCGCAACGTTCGAGCACGCGGTGGTTGCGTACGTCGACCCCGATGGGTATCCCGTCAATGTAGCGACCAGCTTCGAGGTAGACGCCGATCACAACCTGATCCGTCTTGATGCACCCGAAGTGCCGGCCGCTCTCAACAGTGGGTCGGAAGTCAACGTGACGTTCAGCCATATCCGGCCCTATCCGGGAGTCGGATACGACCAGCGCCGATACGTATCCGTGTGGGGAACAGTGACGCGAACCAACGGTTCGTTGGAGGTCACCCCCGATCGCAGTCATGGATGGGACGAGGACCGGCTGTCGTTCTTCGAACTTTGCGAACGAAGCGTTCCGTCGGCTCATCGATACATGCGCAAGGTGGGGGCCGAGCAAGGAAGGTCGATCAAGCCGACGATGTCGCTCGGCTGGCTCATCTTCCTCGCGACTCGCCTGCCGTTCTTGACGGCGACGATCGTGCCAGTGATGTTGGGTGCCGTCGTTGCGCGCGCTCACGGATTCTCTCAGTGGTGGCTTGCCGTCCTGTCCCTGATAGGCGGCGCGGCGATACATCTAGGGCTAAACGTTCTCAACGATGTGTCCGATGCGACATCGGGGGCCGACGAGGCAAACGTGAATCCGACGATGTACAGCGGTGGGTCGCGCGTGATCCAGTACGGCCTCGTGAGCCTCAAGGCGATGCGTGCGACGGCCGCAGCTTTATATGCGGTCGGGATAGGGATCGGGCTCTATCTGGTAGCTACTCGCGGCATCGAATTGTTGTGGATCGGGCTCGCAGGCATCTTCTTGTCGGTTTTCTACACCGCTCCACCGCTGCGCCTGGTGCACCGCGGTCTTGGCGAGATCTGCGTCGCGCTGGGATTCGGACCGGTGATGGTGTTGGGAACGTATTTCGTGATCGCGAAGCAATGGTCGTGGGAAGCGTTCTACGCGTCTTTGCCCGTCGCCATCTTCATCATGCTGGTCCTCTACGTGAACCAGATCCCCGACAGAAAGGCCGATGCGGCAAGCGGCAAGCGAACGATCGTGGTGCGGCTGTCACAAGCCGCGATCGTTCGTGGTTATGCGCTTTCTGTATTGAGCGCCTTCGGCCTCATCATCGCCGGTGCCGCGACCGGCATCCTGCCCGCCTGGACCTTGATCGCCCTGCTGCCGGCCCCGCTCGCCTGGGGCGTCTACAAGGCGATCGGATCGCACTACGACAGCCCTTACGAGCTCATGAACGCCATGGGGCGCAACGTGATGTTGCACTTCGCCACAGGCCTTCTTCTGATCCTCGGCTACGTCCTCGCAATCGTCTTCTAAGGGCCCGGGCCGCGGGGCTTGGCTATCCTCCTAAAGCATGTTCATCACTAGAGGAACCCGTCACGACCGTGACGACCTTCGCGAGTTCTACGAGAAAGAGCAGTGGAGCCCCGAAGGTGTCGACGTCACCAGCGGCACCGCGTTCCTAGCGCGCGATGGCCGCATCGTGGGGGCCTTACGACTGCTGGAGATCGATCCGCAAACGATCGTGGTGGATGACGTTCTGGTCGCGAGCGACCGACGGGGGGCGGGGATCGGCGCGCAGATCATGCAAGCTGCCATGAACAGTCGCGGCGGAACCCTGTACTTGTGCTGCCACGAAGAACGCCTTCGCTTCTACGGCGATCTCGGTTTCGGCGAGGTCGACCCCGAGTCGCTACCGCCCGCGGTCCTCGAGTACTTCAAGAAGCAAGGGGACTATCCCAGTCGCCCCGACCACGTGCACTTTTTCTTGAAGGCGCGCTAACAACCGTTCACGCGCAATTGGGCCACCGGGACGATTCCCCCGCGGCGAGCAAACGCGCCGCAGTGCGTGCTTGAGCGACGGGGTCGTAGATCGATCCGTAGCCGTACGCCGACCACGTCGTTTGGTCGAACTGAAAGAGGCCGTAGTAACCGGCCGCGTTGTAGGCGCGTGGGTTTAGGCCCGACTCGCATTCGGCAACACCTATGAGGTAGCTGGACGAGAGACCGAACTCGCTCGCGGCCTGGGCGATGATGCCCGAGGTCGAGCCCGACGCGTACACCGGAGCCGCCGGTGTAGCGACCGGCGTCGAGAGGGAGCTCGTCGGTGTGACGGCCGCGGTGCTCGGGGCGCTCGGCGACGGCGTGACGCGCGCCTTGGTGATGTTTGCTTGGAATTTCATCAGGCCGGCTGCCGCTCCACTCGAACTGATACCGCGTGATTGATGAGGGGATCCGAAACCCCCCGCGAGTCGCTCGAAGAACGCGACGGGCGCGTTGTTCGGCTGGATGAATCCCGCGGCCAGTCCGATCATGGCCACACACCAGGTCCATAGAGCGATCCGCTGAAACCATTGCCTGCGCCGCGCTCGCCGCCGAGCCCGCGCGCCAAAACGAAGAGCATCCACAGATGCTTGCCTCCTTTGCCCGCAACACGCCTGCCTGAGGCGCTGGCGCCCTAAAGTCGTCCGTCTACGAAAAGGCCGGGCGCCCGTGGCCTTTTACGACTGCCGCGGCGATGCTTGCCGGCGGCGGGGTTTCGTCTTACCCCTCGAAGGGTGGGAGGCTAACACCTGCAAGCATGTGAAGGGGCGCACAAGTGAGCTTGTGAACGCCCTTTCAGGGGTCGAGGGGAGGAAAAAGTCTACAAATCGACCAAAATTCGGTCACAAGTGGAAAAGACCAGCTCAGCGTATCCTCGGCTTCCATGAAGAAGGCGCTGATCACCGGGGCGACGGGACAGGACGGCTCCTACCTGTGCGAGCTCCTCTTATCCAAGGGCTACGAAGTCCACGGGCTGATCCGCCGCGCGTCGTCGTTCAACACCCAGCGCCTCGAGGCGATCTACCGGGACCCGCACGAGACCGGCGTCCATTTCTTCATGCACTACGGGGATCTGTCGGACTCGGGGTCGCTCGTCAACCTCATCCGCGAGCTCGAGCCCGACGAGGTCTACCACCTGGGGGCGCAGAGTCACGTGAAGGTGTCGTTCGAGATACCCGAGTACACGTCGGATGCCACCGGGATGGGAACGGTGAGGATGCTCGAAGCGATCAGGGCGTCGGGGGTCAAGACCCGCTTCTATCAAGCGTCGTCTTCGGAGATGTTCGGGGCCGCCCCGCCGCCTCAGAGCGAGCAGACGCCGTTCCATCCTCGAAGCCCCTACGGGGTCGCGAAAGTGTTCTCCTACTGGATGGTCGTCAACTACAGGGAAGCTCACGGGCTGTTCGCTACGAACGGGATCCTGTTCAATCACGAATCCGAAAGGCGCGGGGAGACCTTCGTCTCGCGCAAGATCACCAGGGCGGTCGCTCGGATAAAGGCCGGGATACAGGACAAGCTGTACATCGGCAATCTCGATGCCAAGCGCGACTGGGGCTACGCCCCCGAATACGTAGAGGCGATGTGGATCATGCTCCAACAGGAGTCTCCCGACGACTTCGTGGTCGCGACGGGCGAGGCGCATACCGTCAAAGAATTCTGCGCTGCAGCATTCGACCGGGCCGGTCTCGATTGGGAGCGATACGTCGAAGTGGACAGCCGCTACTTCCGCCCGTCCGAAGTCGATCACTTGGTCGGAGACGCATCCAAGGCGCGACGCGAGCTCGACTGGGAGCCCAAGACACGGTTCGCGGACCTCGTTCGGATCATGGTGGACGCCGACATCCAGCTGTTGGACGACGAGCTATCGGGCCGGCTGGTGACGCAAGACCGCGACCATTGACGAGAGCGCGAAGTCTCATTCCCGCGAGCGACATCTGTGAGAGGTACTCGGATGGTAGAACGATCTAAACGAGTCGCGATGGGAACCAAGGAGTAGGTAGGTGGAGATAGAGATCGGCATCGGGAAGTCCGGCAGGCGGGCCTACGGCTTCGACGACATCGCCATCGTTCCGTCCCGCAGGACGCGCGACCCCGACGATGTCGACATCTCTTGGGAAGTAGATGCGTTCCGTTTCGAGCTGCCGTTGATGGCGTCGGCGATGGACGGAGTCGTATCTCCGGCGACCGCCATCGAGGTCGGCAGGCTCGGTGGCATAGCGGTCCTGAACCTCGAAGGTCTCCAGACCCGTTATCCGGACCCCGATGCAGTTCTCGCCGAGATCGCGAAGCTACCTCCGCCCGAGGCCACCGCTCGCATGCAAGAGCTCTATCAGGCAGAGATACAAGAAGAGCTCATCTACAAGCGGATCCGCGAGGTCAAGGATGCGGGGGTGGTCGCCGCGGCGTCGCTGACCCCACAGCGGGTTGAGCGGTTCAACAAGATCGCTCTCGAGGCCGAGCTCGATCTTCTAGTGATCCAGGGGACGGTCGTTTCCGCCGAGCACGTTTCAACACGGTCCGAGCCTCTCAACCTCAAGCGGTTCATATCGACGTACGACATCCCGGTCATCGTCGGCGGCTGCGCGTCGTATTCGACCGCCTTGCACCTGATGAGAACCGGCGCCATCGGCGTCCTAGTTGGGGTCGGACCCGGAGCCGCGTGCACGACGCGCGGGGTTCTCGGGATCGGCGTACCGCAAGCGACCGCGATCGCAGACGCGGCCGGTGCGCGGATCCGTCACCTGGATGAGACCGGTCGCTACTGCCACGTGATCGCCGACGGCGGTATGCGGACCGGCGGCGACATCGCGAAAGCGATCGCATGCGGTGCCGATGCGGTGATGATCGGTTCTCCACTCGCGGCGGCGGCCGAGGCGCCCGGCCACGGGTATCACTGGGGCATGGCGACGTTCCACCCAACGCTTCCGCGAGGGGCCCGGGTGCAGACCAAGACGCTGGGCACGCTGGAAGAGATCCTGTTGGGCCCGGCCCACGAGAACGACGGCAAGCTCAACCTGTTCGGTGCTCTGAGAACCAGCCTCGCGACCTGTGGCTACGCCAACATCAAGGAGTTCCAGAAGGCCGAGGTGATGGTGGCCCCGGCCCTCAAGACCGAGGGCAAGGCGCTCCAGCAGTCCCAGCACGTAGGCATGGGGGCCTAGCAACTCTCTATCGGCCCCGCCGCCGCTCCAGGCCGCATTCCATCGCGAGGCTCGCTCCGCTCTTGCTAAGCGGCCCTCGCGCGCCTGCGGCGGGCTTCGGGGCGCTTAATTGCAAAGGCCTCGCTCTCGGAATGCGGCCTTCCGCAGCGGCTATCTGTTCGATCTCGCATCCGATTCACGGGAGCGCTGCCCTGCTCGGGCTACCTGCATAGGCCCTCCCAGCCGCCTCCGACCGGGGAATACCTCGGGTTGTTTGACGTTATTAGTGATAGAGCTAAGATACCTAGTCATAAGCGGTCAAGGGCCGAAGGATAGGTGGTTAGAATGTTGGTAAGCCTAGTAATCATCGGCTCGGTCCTGCTG
>JAXDJM010000141.1:0-21698 GCA_034665605.1 Actinomycetota bacterium
CCGCGTACTCGACAGGACACCGATCCCGGCAAGCCGCAAAAGGTCCGTACCTCCCGATTACCGCGGACCCTGTTCGCCGCCAGCGTAGTCCTCGTTCTTTTGGTCGGCGGAGGCTACGCCGGCGCGCGCTTCTTCTTAGATCGCTCCTGGTTCGTTGGAGTCAACGACTCTGGTTACGTCGCGATCTACAAGGGGATCCCCGACGAGGTCGCCGGGCTCACGCTCAGATCCGAGGAACAGACCACGACGGTCGCGGCGTCTGATCTTTGTGGGTCACTTCGAACCAACGTCGAGGACGGGATAAAAGTCGATTCACTTGATGCAGCGCGCCGGACCGTCGCAAACATCGAGGGCCGCGCCAAGGCCTGCTCGCCTCAACCCCAGCCGTCTCCGCGCAAGCACCGCAAGAAAGGTCGTTGATGGCCCAAGCTACGGCTCCGCCGAGTGCGGAATTGGGAGCCCAATCGGCTTATCGGCGTAATACAGAGCTGTCTCTGCTACTCATCGCGTTGATCGTGGGGGCCGGGGCTACGGTCCTCGCTGCACTGGCGCTGAACCAACACACGGCGTCGCGCACCGCGCCGTACATCGCGCTGATAGTTATCGCCTACGTCGCGGCGCACATAGTCATGCGCCATTCCGCGCGGCAAGCCGACCCACTCCTGCTGCCGTTGGCCGCGGTGGTCAACACGGTCGGCCTTGCCGCCGTCTACCGGCTATCACCGAAGAGCTTGGGACCTACTCAGGTCGTCTGGACGATCGTCGGCATCGCGTGCTTCGTTGCGACCGTCGTCTTCTTGAAGGACTTCCGCGTTCTAGCTCGTTACAAGTACATCTTCGGATTCACGGGCTTGGCCCTCTTGCTTCTTCCGGCGACACCCTTAGGCGTCCCGATCAACGGAGCACAGCTGTGGCTGCGATTCGGCGGCTTCTCGTTCCAACCAGGCGAGTTGGCAAAGCTGTGTCTCGTCATCTTCTTCGCGGCATACCTCGCCGAGCGTAAAGAGCTCCTTGCGGTCGCGTCTCGACGGGTTGCGGGCATCCACCTTCCGGACCTCAAACACTTCGGCCCCTTGATCGTGATGTGGGCCGTGTCGTTGTTGGTGATGTTCTACGAGAAAGATCTCGGTTCGAGCCTGCTGTTCTTCTCGGTCTTCATCGTCATGTTGTACGTAGCCACCGCCAGGGCGGCTTACGTCGCCTTCGGAGGCGGCCTCTTCGCGATCGGTGCATACCTCGGGTACAGCGCGTTCAGCCACGTTCGCGAGCGCGTCGATATCTGGCTGCACGTATTCGATCCCAAGCTCATCAAGGACCAGGGTTACCAGCTCGCCCAGGGTCTTTTCGCGTTGGCCACCGGAGGGTTGTTCGGAACGGGTCTCGGCCGTGGCCGACCCGACCTGATTCCCGAAGCCGCGACGGATTTCATCTTTCCGGTCATCGGCGAAGAGCTCGGCCTCATGGGCACGGCGGCGTTGCTGGTGTGCTTCTTCCTACTCGTCGGACGAGGACTCAAGATCGCGCTCGCACAACGCGACGACTTTGGTCAACTGCTGGCGTTCGGGCTGACGGCGATGCTGGGGATCCAGACCCTCATCATCCTCGGTGGCGTAACGCGACTCCTTCCCCTCACCGGCATCACCCTTCCTTTCGTGTCGTACGGAGGGTCGAGTCTTCTATCGAACTTCATATTGCTGGGGATCCTCGTAAGGATCTCGCACCACCGATCGGGCACGGCAGCGCCTGCTCACACTGAAGAGATCCTTATCGGCGGCAGACACTGATGGACAAGCAGATCCGTCGCGTCGGTCTCATCCTGGTGGCGCTATTCATCGCGGTCTTCGCTCAACTCAACTACGTGCAGATCTTCGCTGCCGAAAGCATCGCGAAGAACCCCGCCAATGTCTTGAACCTCATCAGGGAGTACTCGATCAAGCGCGGCGACATCCTCACCCGTGACGGCAAGGTCATGGCGGAGAGCAAGGCGACACACGGAAAGCTCAAGTACCTCCGCGTGTACCCGGGCGGAGATCTCTACGGCCACATCACCGGCTATGTATCGGTCGGATCCGGCGCGCACTTCGGGCTCGAGAACACGTACAACAACGACCTGCTGGGAGAGGGCGGCGTCCTCTCGATGCAACAGATCCAGGACAGGCTCTTCGGCGGTGGCCATCAGGGAGACGACATCCAAACCACCATCGACTCGCGTCTGCAGGCGGCCGCGAAACAGGCGTTGGGCAATAACCGCGGAGCGGTCGTGGCGCTCGATCCTCAAACCGGCGATGTCAAAGCATTGTGGAGCTATCCGTCCTACGACCCAACCGGGATCGCGTCGCACGACTCAGCACAAGCCGCGCGCTCATACAAGGCACTGGACCCGACTTCGCCCACGAGCTCGCTGTTAGACATCGCAACCTCCACCCGGTATCCACCGGGTTCGACCTTCAAGGTGGTCACGGCATCAGCGGCGCTGGACTCGGGCAAGTACACAACCAAGTCGACCTTTCCCGATCCCTTGGCGCTCGATCTTCCGTTGACCAACAACACGCTTCAGAATTTTTCGCACACGACATGCACCGGCGGCGGCCAGATCGATCTCTTCACCGCTCTCACGGTTTCCTGTGACACCACGTTTGCATTACTCGGTCTGAAGATCCCGGCCGACATCTACGACATGGCCAACCGTCTGTACTTCAACAAGACGATCCCGTTCGACCTATCGAACGTCCCCAGCAAGTACCCCAATGTGCCCGACAAGAACGCGCCTCTACGCGCGTACTCCGCCATTGGGCAAGGCAACACCGCGGCGACCCCGCTGCAGATGGCGCTCGTTGCAGCGACCGTTGCGAACGGTGGAGTCGTCCCGCAACCTCATCTCGTACACGAGATCATCGATCCTTCGGGAGCGATAGTGAAACGCGTGAGTCCATCGGACCTGGGCCGTGCGATGGATCCGCAAACCGCAGCCGACGTCACGGCGATGATGCAATCGGTCGTAGACAAAGGAACGGGCACGAATGCTCAGATCCCCGGTGTTGCCGTTGCCGGCAAAACGGGTACCGCCCAAACCGTCGCGGGAACCAACCCTCATACGTGGTTCATCTGCTTCGCCCCCGCTAACGACCCGAAGATCGCAGTTGCCGTCATCGTGGAGCACGGCGGAACCTACGGCTCTGAAGCGACGGGCGGACTGGTCGCGGCCCCCATAGCCAAGCAGATCCTCGAGGCCGACCGACAGATCGACGGATGGTAGTCGTCCTCCTTGCCGATCGCTATCGTCTCGGCAACAAGATCGCGGTCGGCGGCATGGGTGCCGTTTACGAAGCAACCGACGAGCGGCTCGACCGCGAGGTAGCGGTGAAGCTGCTCAAAGAAGGGCTTGCAACCGATCCTCGTTTCGTCGAGCGATTCCGCCGCGAAGCGCGCGCTGCAGCAGCATTGATGCACCCCAACATCGCCGCGGTCTACGACTACGGGGTCGACCACGACCGGCACTTCATCGTGATGGAGCTGGTTCGCGGCCGCGACCTTGCGCGACTGCTGAACGAGGAGGGCCGGCTCGAACCGGCCAGAGCGGCGGCGATCGGTGCACAGATCGCATCAGCGCTCTCGCATGCGCACAAGGCGGGAGTGATCCACCGGGATGTGAAGCCGGGGAACGTGATCGTCAGCGACGGCGATCGCGTCAAGGTCACGGACTTCGGCATCGCCCGTGCGGTCGGCGACTCAACGTTGACCGCAACCGGGACCTTGCTCGGCACGGCGCACTACATCTCGCCGGAGCAAGCGGCGGGGCGACCGGCCGAACCCGCCAGTGATATCTACGCCGCCGGGATCGTCGTCTTCGAAATGCTGACCGGCGCACCTCCGTTCACGGGTGACTCGCCGATCGCGATCGCCATGAAACATGCATCCGGCGAGCTTCCCGCGCCTTCCTTCGTCAATCCCGGGGTACCAGTCGCATTCGATTCCGTGATCGCTCGAGCTACTGAGAAAGATCCCGGCGACCGCTTTGCCGACGCCGAGGACTTCGGTCAAGCACTCACGGCCGCCGCAATGCCGACCGCGACCATCGAAACGGATCAAGCGACGGCGACAGCAGAATCACTCCAAACCGTGTGGCCGATCCCAGGCGACCGGTGGCATCCGGAAAAGGTCGGGCGCGCGGTTGTCGTTGTATTCATAGTGCTCGCCGTGGTCGCGGCCGGGCTTCTCATGTTTCGCCTCACGCACAACAAAAGCACCGATCGGCACCCCGGTCCGGCAGGCAAGGCGCAAGCCGCCAGCAAGCACACCCAAAGCAGCACGGGCACGCCCGCAGCGCCGCTGACCGCCTCGGTTCCAACCGACATAGCAGGCGTGCCGTTCGAGTCGGCAGATGCACGACTCCGCGACCTCGGCCTCAAGGCTGAGAGACACGACGTTCCAAACGGTGAGGTGCATCCCGGATACGTCATCTATACCGATCCGGCCCCCGGAACCGCACTTCCGCTGGGTACTCCCGTTACTGTCTTTGTGTCTTCCGGCGAGGAACATGGACATCCGCCACACGTTCCGCCCGGCCACGAGAAGAAGCACAAGGAGCACGACTAGTGAGCACGCCACAGCGCACGTTCGGCGGTCGCTATGCCGTGATCGAACCCGTCGGCTCCGGTGGGATGGCCGAGGTCTATAGGGCGAGAGACGAACTCCTTGGGCGCGAGGTTGCAGTGAAGGTGCTTCACGAGCGCTTCGCTCGCGACAGAGCATTCGTCGAGCGTTTCAAGCGTGAAGCTCAATCCGCCGCGAATATCAACCATCCGAACATCGTTTCGCTGTACGACTACGGATCGGACGGCGACACCTATTACATCGTGATGGAGTTCATCGACGGCCGGTCGCTGGCCGAGGTCATCGAGCAGGAAGGCCCCCTTCTTCCAGAGAGAGCCGCCGAGATCGCCTCGGAGGTGGCCCAAGCGCTTCAACGCGCGCACGCGACCGGACTCGTGCACCGCGACATCAAGCCATCGAACGTCATGCTCACGTCGAGCGGTCAGACGAAGGTCACCGACTTCGGGATAGCCAGAGCCCTTGGCAGCGACTCAGAGCAAACGATGACTCAGACGGGCATGGTCATCGGTACCGCCGCGTACCTGTCACCGGAACAGGCGCAGGGAGCTCCCGTCGACGAGCGTTCGGACGTATACGCGTTGGGCGTGGTTCTTTACGAGATGCTCACGGGGCGTCCGCCCTTCCAGGGCGACACACCGCTTGCCGTTGCATACAAGCACGTCCGCGAAACTGCAGACCCACCTTCAAAACTGAACCCGGACGTGCCCGCGTCGCTCGACGCCGTCACCATGAAAGCTCTCGCCAAGAATCGCGACAACCGGTACAGCTCTGCCGCCGAGATGAACGAAGACCTTCAGCGTTTCCTCTCCGGGGGCCGCGTCCAAGCGACACCGTTGATGGCTACCCAAACCATCGCCCAGACACCTGCAACGGGAACACAGGTCTTGCGCTCCACCGAGACCTACGAGACTCCGCCGCGGCCGAGCCGAACCGGTTTGTACGTCTTGATAACCCTTCTGGTGCTGGGCCTGATCGCCGTCGGCGTCTACTTCCTCGCATCGAGCCTGTTGGGTGGAGGGAAAGCGGTCACCGTTCCCGATGTCGTGGGCAAAGATCTGTCCGTAGCCCAAGACCTTCTTAGTAAAAAAGGTCTCCACATCTCGATCGACCGCAAGAACTCGACCAAGCCTCAGGACACCGTGCTCAAGCAAGATCCCGCGGGTGGGGCAGACGCGCACGAGGGAGACACCGTCACTCTTACCGTTTCCGGCGGTGTCGCACAGGTGGACGTTCCGACGCTCACCGGTCTCACGCTGTCGGACGCGAAGCAGCAGCTGAAGGACGCGAAGCTCACGCTGGGGGATGTCACGACGCAACCCAGCTCTTCGGTTTCCAAGAACACCGTGATCAGCCAGTTCCCGAGGGCCGGAACCCAAGCATCGTCGGGGGATTCTGTGGACCTCGTCGTGTCCGGTGGGATCGAGGTACCCAGCGTCGTCGGCAAGTCGCAGTCCGAGGCCCTCGCGGAGATCGATCAGGCGGGTCTCAACGGGGTCGTGCACCAGGCGCCCAGCGACACCGTGCCGCAAGGCGACGTCATCACGCAGGATCCGGCCGCGGGAACCCCTGCGAACGAAGGCGACACCGTGACGATCGAAGTTTCCACCGGTCCTCAAGCTAGGTCGATGCCGAGCGAGATCGGCCAGGATGCCGACGCGGCACAGGCTCAGCTAGAGAACGACTTCGGGCTTCAGGTCACACAGCAGGATTACGTCGGGTCGTCCCCATGCGCGCAACCGCCCGGCCGGGTCTGCGCGCAGTCGCCGGATCCGGGCACCAAGGTGTCCCCCGGTGACTCCGCGACGTTGTACGTCCAACCTGGGACCGCGTTCGTGCCGGGTCGATTCCTCTTTGCGATCGGTGGGGCCGGACTTCAGCTCGCGTGACGTTCGTCAGCGGGCGCCTGCGGGAACGGAGCTCATGAAGTTCTGCAGCAGCCGAGGACCTTCCTCGCAGAGCACCGATTCGGGATGGAACTGCACACCCTCGACGGCAAGCTCTCGGTGACGTACTCCCATGACGACGCCGTCTTCACTCCGGGCGGTGACTTCGAGCTCGTGGGGAACACGCTCCTCTTCGATAGCGAGTGAGTGGTACCGAGTCGCGATGAATGGTGAGGGAAGGCCCGAGAACGACCCTTGCCCGGTGTGAACGATCGATGAGGTCTTGCCGTGGACCGGACCCACCGACGCGCGATCGATCCGGCCCCCGTAAGCCGCAGCGATGCACTGGTGGCCCAAACAGACGCCGAGCACGGGGACCCGACCAGCGAATGTCTTGATCGCGTCCACGGACACGCCTGCATCGGCCGGTGTACCCGGCCCCGGAGAGATCACCAGAGCATCGGCCTGTATGTCTTCGAGATCGGCGATGGTCGCGTCGTTCCTAACGACGATCGGCTCCGCACCCAATGCCCCAAATGCTTGGGCCAGATTGTAGACGAACGAGTCGAAGTTATCGACCAGCAACAAGCGCATCCCGCGACCTCCACGTGACGAACAAACACGCAACAAAAGCGACAGCAAAGACCGGGCCCATGACTCCGATCGTGCGGGCAACTCCCGTCGGGTGGAGGGAGAACAACTCGTGCGCCCGGCCTTGCAGCCATTGGCTTGTCGTCCCGATCCGGTGGTAGCGATCCCACGTGATGGCGACGATTCCGATCTCGCCTGCCAGCGCCGCGCCGATCGCCGCGACTTGCGCCTTCCGTCCGACCTGACGGATCGCTGTGGCGGCTGCAAAGCTCAGAACGAACACGAAGAAGTAGCCGATCGCTATCCCCGGAAGAGCCCACGAGACGCGCGCCGGCTCTATCCAGTACATCCACATCCAGTCCGGCGCGAGCGCATAGGAAACGAAGGCGGTCGCGGTGAACACTGCGGCCGTTGCCGAGCCTGCGGTGAAAGCAGTGCTCTTCCACCACTCCGACGCGGGAGCGAAGGCTCCGAAAAGGAGCCCGATGAACATCAACATGGGCCAGTCGATGATGAAGGTTTCTATCGCCCCCTCGGTGGCCTAGAGGCAGCCGTATGCCACGAAGCTATCCGACCCGGCCCTTGCCGGCGGACACTTGCGGCGGTTTCAGCCATCCTCGGTCGATGTACCACCGCAGCGTCGCGCGAAGCTCTGGTTCGGGATCGGGCCACGCGAATCTGAAACCCGTCTCTTTCAGCTTGTCGTTGGAGTATCTGTAGTCACGGCCGAAGTACTGAACCTGGTCGTACTCCAATAGTGACCGCTTCCCGCGCCTCTTGGCCGAAGCCATCGATAGCTTCGCGACACCGGACAGAACCTTTCGCACTGCCGGAAGGGGCATCGCGGGCAAGATCTGCGCCGTAGTTCCCATCTCCGAAGCGACGATCCTTGCAAGTTTGATCGCGTCGACACGACCATCGTCGGAGACGTTGTAAGACTCGCCGTCGGCGCCCACGTAGGTCGCAAGATAGAGCGCCGCCGCACAGAGGTCGCGAACATGCACGAATGGGATGTTGCCCGTCATGTTCTTGAAGGCAACAGGGTGCGGGCGCTCCGCCAATCCGATCAAGAGCTGGCCGGACCCGTACTCGGCACGGGGCCCATAGGGCGTCGTCGGCCTGACCGACGTGACCTCTATGCCGCGCGCGCGGTACGCGTGCGCGAGCCGCTCCTGATCCCATTTCGATACGAGGTACGGATTCGTAGGCCGCTTGGAACCATCCTCTTTGAACGGAAGCATGTCGGGTCGCGGCGGACCGTAGATACCCCCGGCTCCCCAGTTGACGACGCGACGGCAGGTTCCCTGGTCGACCAGGACCTCGAGCAAGCTCCGCGTTCCCTCGACGTTAACGGCGCGCAGCAACGATTCCGGTGCGGTGTAATCGAATACCGCTGCAACGTGAAAGACGATCTCGGCCCCCATCACCGCGGCCGGGATCGTCGAAGGGTCTGTCAGATCCAATGGGCGAAGGTCCGCGCCGACCGCCCTGCATACCTCGGGGAATCGCGTGCGGTCGTCTAGCGGCGCGTCCAGTGCTTGAGGCAGATCGCACGCCGCCACTTCGTGGTCGCCGCGTGCGAGAACCTCGACCATGTGCGAGCCGATGAACCCGCACGCTCCAGTAACAGCGACCTTCACAGTCGCAGAAGCCTACAGTCGACATCGGCCGAAACGGCCGTCAGAAATTCGTTCCGGGAAGGAGCCTGTCGGCGAAATGGATCATCACGACGGCGACGACGACGGAAAGCGCGGCCCACAGTGCCAGTTCGATCAGACGCGACTTCCACGGCCTTTTCACGAGCTCGTCACCATCGTTGCGTACGTTACGAGACGCTGGGATGCGGAGAACCGCGGGTTGCATGTTGTGAGCACGAGTTCCGCGTCGTTCGTGTCCTGACGCACGATCGTCGTGTCAGTCGGCAGCACGGCTTGCTGATCGGTTACGACGTAGGTGAAGTTCCCCCAGTGCGTATCGATGTAGATCTTGTCGCCTTTGCCCAACTCGTTGATGGCCCAGAACGGTGCCAGGTAGGTCGTCCGGTGTCCGGATACGACGACCCGCGCCTTCTCGCCCGGCCACGCTTCGGTGAAGTGAGTGCACAACAAGAATCCGACTCGACATGCCGGGTAGTGCCCCGGACCGGCCTTGAGCTCCTCTTCATCGACCCCCTCAACGACCATGAATCCCTTTCCGTCGTTGAGATTGATCTTCGGGATCCGGATGCGGAACACCGCCGCGCCGGGTTTCAGCGAATCGATCCATCCCGCGGGCGGACCGTGATACGGGCTGGGCGAATGCCCTTTCACGTGGGCGGTCGGCTGGGGGAAGTCGGGCTGGGCCTGGTACTGATGCTCCAGCCGGTTCTGCTGCTTGGCCGTGTAGAAGCCCGTGCCCCACAGGGCCCACCCGACGAACAAGAGGACCCCGAAGCCGATCGATATGAGTGATTTACCGAAGACGCGCAGAAAAGCCATCACACCAGGTTATCGGCCGCTTTCGGTAACATCTTGCGATACATGCCCAAGAGCAGATCAAAGCGCAGACGCCACCAGCCGCCCCCTAAGCCAAAGCCGAAGCAATCTCCGGCTTGGGTTGGGACGGTCTTCTTCCTTCTATTGATCATCGGGATGGCCACGATCGTGACGCACTATCTCGGAGTCCTTCCCGGGGGGGCCCAGCCCTATCAGCTGTGGACGGGCCTCGGCCTGATCTCGGTGTCCTTCGTCGTCGCAACCCAGTGGCACTGAACCGGCCGACCGCAGGGGCCGGCCGGGCAGCACGAGCCTGACAGCAGAGGGCTAAATCA
Organism: Actinomycetota bacterium; assembly: GCA_034665605.1. GTDB lineage: Bacteria > Actinomycetota > CADDZG01 > CADDZG01 > WHSQ01 > JALZGD01. The sequence goes on from JAXDJM010000141.1 coordinate 9,898, forward strand.
CAACGATGTTGTTTATCCACCACTGTGGAAAACCCTGTGGACAACCCAGATCACGCGGGCTGAGCGCAGGGCGGGCCTCGCGATGAGACCGGGACGGGTGGTAGCAGCAGCCCTGGCTATCGCCGCATTGATCGTGATCGCCCACTGGTTCGGATACCTCCGAGCGGGCGTCGCGGTCGTGCTGTTTCTGGCGATCGCGTGGCTCGGCTTGAGCTACTTCCGAGCGGCGGGAGAGGTCCCCCCGGAGCCCGAGGCCGAGAACGTCTCGAAGTCGGAGCTCCACTACGTATGCACGATGTGTGGCCTCGAGCTGAAGGTGGAGGTGTCGACTACCGGTCGCGCCCCAACCCACTGCCGCGAGCCGATGGTCCTGGTCTCGAGCGAAAAAAAGCCTCCGCTTCGACCGGTCGAGTAAGGCTTTTAGCTCAGTCGTTCGATGATCGTGGCGTTGGCGAGCCCGCCGCCTTCGCACATCGTCTGAAGACCGAAGCGTCCGTCTCGTTGCTCGAGCACGTTCAGAAGAGTGGTCATCAACCGAGCGCCCGAAGCACCGAGAGGATGGCCGAGCGCGATCGCTCCACCGTGCACGTTGACGTGGTCTTCGAACCACCCATCGTCGATCCCGAGATCTTTCTTCCATGCGAGCACTACCGACGCGAAGGCTTCGTTGATCTCGACCGCGTCGATGTCCTCGAGCGACAAGCCGGCGCGGTCGAGGACCTTGCGCGTCGCGGGGATCGGCCCGGTAAGCATCGTGATTGGGTCCGTTCCCGCCAGTGCGAACTGGACGAAGCGGGCGCGCGGTACCAGACCCAGCTCCTTCGCTTTCTCGGGGGTCGTGATCAATACCGCGGCGGCACCGTCGGTGATCTGAGATGAGTTACCGGCGGTGACGATCCCATCGGGTTTGAAGGCGGGCGCAAGCTGGCCCATCTTCTCGAGGTTCGGTGTCCTGATTCCTTCGTCGGTTTCGAACACCTGGGGGCCGGCGTCACTGTCGACCTTGATAGGCATGATCTCGTTCTTGAATGCTCCAGTGCGAGTTGCTTCCCCGGCGCGCTCGTGCGATCGGGCACCGAGCTTGTCGACGTCCTCGCGCGTGAGCTCCCATCGTTGCGAGATGATCTCTGCCGAGATTCCTTGCGGAACGAGACCACCCTCATAACGGGACATGAGCCTCTCGCTGAACGGGAATCCCTGCGACTGCGCGCTCGAGCCCATCGGCACGCGTGTCATCGACTCGACACCGCACGCGATCGCAATGTCATAAGCGCCGGAGAGAACGCCTTGAGCGGCGAAGTGGGCGGCCTGCTGCGAGGATCCGCACTGACGATCGACGGTGGTGGCGGGAACCTCTTCTGGAAGGCCGGCTGCAAGCCACGCATTGCGACCCACGTTGAGCGACTGCTCACCGATCTGAGAAACGCAACCGCACACGACGTCGTCGACGAGTGCCGGATCGACCCCCGAGCGAGCCACCGTCTCGTTCAGGACCTCAGCCAGCAAGTCGACCGGATGCCAGTCCTTCAACGCACCGTTCCGCTTGCCGAGCGGAGTACGGACGGCCTCGACGATCACCGCGTCCCGAGCCATGGCAAAGCTCCCTTCGTGGATTGGATTTTTCTTGACCGAGAAGTCAAGTTTACCCGCCTTGGTTCCTTCTAGGCCGGGCCGGCTGCCCCCGGCAGCCCCACGACGGCGCGGGTCAAAGTCACGGTCGTGCCGGTCGGTGTCGAATCCACGACCACGTCATCCATGAGCTCTTGCATGAGGAACATCCCGCGGCCCCCGGATGCGAACCGTTCGGGTAGCTCGGCCGTGACTCCGGAGGCCGCGTCGAAACCGGGTCCGTCGTCGGCGACCGTCACGGTGAGCGACGTTCCCTCGAGAACGCATCGCACGCGTACCTCGCTTCGTCCGTCGGGGTTGCGGCCATAACGGGCTGCGTTGGCGGCGGCCTCACTGACGGCCAGCAAGATCTCGAACGAAACATCGACCGGAACGCGAAGGTCGCCTAGGAACACGGCTACGAAATCTCTGATCTCGGCGATGCGCGAGGTTTCGTTCGGGAGAACGAGCTCCCGAACGGGCTCTCCGACCATCGCGTCGGGAACAACTTGACAAACCAGAAGCGCTAGATCGTCGCGAAGCGTTCCATCCGTCCACGAGTCGACGCTCCTCCGGATCGCTTGAACCAACTCGCCGGGCGTTCCAACCCCGTAGTCCCGAACGAGATCTCCGAGCTTCGCTTGGCCGAATGGAATACCCCGGCGCGGGGCTTCCGTGACACCGTCCGTGTAACACACGAGCATGTCGCCGGGCTCGAGATCTATGTGACCGGCCTTGTAGTCCGTGTCCAGCTCGACGCCCAACACCATGCCCCCCTGCGACAACCACTCCGCGTCTGCCGAGCGCGCTCGGTACAGGATCGGTGGGACGTGCCCCGCGTTGGCATAAGTGAGTGTGGCCCTTTCGGGATCCAGCACCGCTACGAGCATCCGCACGAAGCGTTCTGCGCGGGATTGCATGAAGACGTGCGAGTTCATCCTCTCCAAGAGAGCTGCCGGGTCACTCTCTTCGCCGGCGAACGATCGAAGCGAGTACCTACTCAGAGCCGCGTCGTTGGCCGCTGCAGGGCCGAGTCCGCAAACATCACCGATGACGAGCGCAACACGTCCATCGGACAGTGGGACGAAGTCGTAGAAGTCTCCGCAGACGGCTCGGGGAGCGGACGCTGCCACGTAGTGCGCGACAAGGCTGACACGGGGAAGGCTGGGAACGGATTCAGGCAATAGCGCACGCTGGAAGCTCTCCGCGGTCTTCCGGGCTTCTTCGTAGAGACGCTCGATCTCGGCGGCGTGGCGCACCGTCTGCGTGATGTCCGTGAACACGTCGATGCGGCCGACGAGGCCTCCACCTTCGTCGAACGTCGGTCCCGAGTACACCCGCAGCTCGCGGCGCGTGGGAATGATCTGCTCGATCTCGACGCGGAGCTCCCGCTCGGGATCGTCACGAAGGTCTTGGTAAACCTCCATGAATCCTTCTGGGTCTTCGGTCTGGCGAGCGATCGTTCTCAGGAGCTGCACCGCCGGCCCTCCCAAGAACTCGCCGCGGTCCAAGCCGAATATCTCGATCGCGCGCTCGTTCACGAAGCGAAGGAGTCCCTCTTTGGTCCTGAAGATGATCGCTTCGTCGACCGCGTCGAGCACCGCTTGCAGGCGATGCCTGACGGCAGTCGCAACTTGATGCTCCGCCTGCTCGGCGCGGTAATGCTGCCGCAGCTCGCGCGCCAACAGACCCGCAACCGTCGCCGAAAGCGCGAACACGACGCAGTTGAGATACAGGACGGGCAAGGAAGGCGACGCTTCCGATAACTCTGCAACGGTCAAGTAACCGGCGACCGCGGTTGCCGCTGCGAAGAGGGTCGCCGGATAGTTTCCGACGAGAGACACGATGACGATCATCGGTACGAACAACAATTGCGATGTCGGAACGAACCCGTGAAGGATCGAATACAGCCCCGTGGTAAGTCCCAAAGCAACCAGCACGCTTCCGCCGACGATGGGGGGCGTGTGATGAGTTCGAGGCAGCACCAGATGGAAGAATCCGACGACCCATCCGGCGAGTAGCACGCACAACGCGATGCCCAGGCGGTAACGGGAGCCGGGGAGACCTGCCGCGCTCACGACCAGAAAAGCAAGTGCGGATGTCACCCACGCGATCGCTTCCGCTACTTGGGCGGCCCAGCGCCAGCTTCCCTTCGCAACCTGTTCGCGGTCTCTGGAGATCATTCGTCACCTGGCGTTGTAGGTACCGCTGTTCGGTGCCGCACTAATGCTGTTCGCCGCCTATTCAACTTATTAAACGTCGGCGAGGGACCAGAAGTCACCGTTTGCCGACACTCGACCGTCCTCGTTGAGCATCTCGAGATGTGCCAGGACCGAGAAGCGAGCCACGGCATGTAGAGCGGCCGGAGTATCCACGTAGACGGCGGTCACGAGATCGTCGATCGATAGCGACCCACCTTCGAGGGCACGCAGGATCGATCTTTCACGATCGGCTCGATGGGCGAGATAACGCTCGACCACTGCATGCCCGCCGTCGAGAGCTCGGAAATGGCCCGGGTAGATGCGGTCGATCTTCAACGAGAGCAAGCGTCGAAGCGACCGGAGATAGTCACGCATGTTCCCGTCGGGCGGAGCGATCACGGCGGTGCCTTCGCCGAGGATGTTGTCTCCCGCGAAAAGGCTCGCTATGCCTTGCGCATACAGACATATGTGATCGGAGGCATGTCCCGGCGCGAAAACCGCACTTAGACGCGCGCCGGGCACCTCTATCGACTCGCCGTCGGTGATGGGATCGACGTCGACGCCGTCGATCGCTGCCGAGCCCCACGCGCGGACGGTCGCTCCGCTCGATTCTTTCAACGCCCGAAGACCTCCGATGTGATCGGGATGGCGGTGCGTGACGACGATGGTTGCGATCTCTCCTGCTGCATCTCTTACCGTGTTCAGATAGGCCTCATCGTCAACCGCTGGGTCGATAACGCAAGTGGGGCCAGACCCAACCACGTAGGTGTTCGTTCCCGGACCGGTCATCAAGCCAGGATTCGGAGCGATCACGACGTGAACGTTCGGTGAGAGACGCGTAGAGATGATGTCCGCTGGTCGCGGCTCGGGCCCGCTCACCGAATCGACGACGGCTTCCGCGGTCGGATGTCCGTCGAGACGATGGAGCATCTCGATCGTCGGGGGGGCCATCAGGTACTCGCCGGCCGCGAGCCCCGCGAGCACCGCCGCCGGGGACAACCACCGGCATTCAGCAACTTCGGAGGGGTCCGGGTCCACCACGACTTCTGTGGAGACCGGCGCGACGAAGAACTGAGCGTCGAATCGGATGGGGGCCCCGAGGGGTGTCACCCATCTGCCGGCAGGGGTGAGTCTTTCGACCTCCAGATGAAGCTGCGCCCTAAGACAAGCGTCGAGAAATGCATCGGCATCGCGAGCCGTTGCGCGATCGACTCGGCCGCCGCGGGCCAGCAGTAACCCCACCTCTTCGTAGGTCTCTCGTATCGCGGCGACGAACTGCCCGAGAGCTCGCGGCTTGTCGTCCGATCCGATCAGTGACGCCGCGCGGGTCGCCCGCATGTCGCACAACTCCTCCCACCGTGGGTCGAGGTCGCCCCGATCCACTGCACCTCCGGGAAAGACCGCGGCCCCCGGCATGAATCTCAGGTTCTTCTGCCGGATAGTGATGAGGACCTCGGCCCCGGCAGACGAGGACCGGACGAGCACGAGGGTCGCGGCGAGACGAGGGGTGGGAGGCGGCGAGCCCTGATTCGGTTCCATCATCGAAAAGGTATGTTCTCCGGACCCCAGCACAGACATAGGGAGGAGTTCGAGTGGGAATCAAGTTCCTAACAGAGGAGTGGGCTAAGACGATGACCGAGGCCCTGAACTCGTCCGACGAGTTCAAGAGCGCAGCTTCGGGCCAACAAGCGAAGCTTCAACAAGTGGTGACGGACGCCCCGGACCAGGGCGAGGTGAAGTACTACTTCACGCTCGACGGCGGGAGCGCAACCGTTGGCGTTGGTGACCTCGCAGACGCCGAGGCCACGATCACCCAGAACTACGAGACCGCGGTCGCCATCAACAAGCAAGAGCTCAACGCTCAGAACGCCTTCATGCAAGGGAAACTGAAGATCTCCGGCAACATGATGAAGCTCATGCAACTTCAGGGAGTCTTCACTGCCATGCCCAAAGCGGTGTCTGACGTAGAGGTCGACTACTAAGTTCGAGAGAGACAAAAAAGGCCCCCGGAGATCCGGGGGCCTTTTTTGCCTCTAATGAGTTCCTTTAGTTGCGGACGATCGCCTTCACGTGTGCGGAACCGGCACTTAAAAAGCCGAGGCGTCGAGCCGCGCGCCGCGACAGATCGAGGATCGTGTTCTTGGCTCCATACGGCCCCCGGTCCTGAACGGTCACGTAGACGATCTTTCCGGTGGTCGTCGACTTCACTTTCAGCTTGGTACCGCAAGGCAGTGTCCGGTTCGCCGCAACCATCTTGTCCGGCTGGTAGCGGGGGCCGCACGCCATGTGCTGACCCCTCAGTTGATTGGAGTAGTAGACGGCTTTGCCCTTCATCACACGATCGCCCGCGGACGCCGGCAACGCGATCAGAACTACTGCACAGAGCAGAGCGAGCGCAACGATGCGCAAAGTCGCATTCCTTTCGTTCGTCTGGTGCCGCCGCAAAAGCAACGAGCCCTTGCGGGCTCCGGCCCCGGACCCTAGCGAGCCTCCACCGAGTGCGTCAAATGAGCACATCGGCGGGGGCAGATCGCCCCTTTAGGGCCTGGTCAGGGCTTGAAGTAGCGGACGGCGTCCCCCAGGTTGGAGTTGCCCTCGAGGAAGTGGGTGCTCGAAACCTCGGAGTCGGAAGGTCCTTTGTAGCGAAGGATGTACAGCCCATTACGCACGTCGACGACGTAGATCAGACCGTTCTGGATGATCGGGTAGCTCCACATGACAACCTTGTCGTGGCCTTCCGATAGCGCAGGATCCTCGGTGACGACCACCGGCTCCGGCGTCGGCGTGAAGACGGCCGCCTGGGCGGGGTGGGTCGGATCGGAGAGGTCCACCGCTTGCAGGCCGCCCGAGTGCCACGTGATGAACGCGAGGTTCGGCAGTGCGGTCGGGTTGTGTGACGACCAGCTCGATAGGTAGTCGCGATCCGGGGTGTTCTGCGTGTTGTCGCTGCAGTAGGCAGGGTCGTTCTGGGGAAGCTTGTATTCGGCCACGACCTTGGGATGCGTTGGATCCTTGACGTCGATGGTTCGCATCCATCCCCATGGGCACCCGCCCCCGGAGGAGATCGCCGCGATCGCCCGGCCGTACACCTCGTCGGTGGTGAGCACGTAGTGGCTCTGCGGGATCGGTATCGCGCTGTGTGTTCCGGGGTCTCCCCAATGTGCACGGTTCAAGATCGGGGTGATCAAGCGCACTTCCGGCTTGGGCTTGCCGAGCGCGAAATCGGACGTGTCGACCATGAAGAACCCGCCGCCTAGATAAGAGACGTAACCGGTTTTCCCATCCGGCGAAATGCTGATCGAGTGCAGCCGGTTGTCCGTGGCAGGGTCCGGGATGATGGTCCGCCATTTGCCGAGCTCGGTGAACTTCCCCTGACGAGCCTGCGAGATATCCGTGATCAACAGTTGGTCGGCGCCGCCGGGAGTCGAGATGAACATCAGCGCACGCTTCGAGTTGTGCGGATCCACCCATAGGTAGAACTCGTGTGGGTCGTTGGTCGGCTTGTACTCGGAAACGAGCTTCGGGTCGGCAGCGTTCTTGCCCGCGATGTCGTAGAAGCGGAAATTGTCTGCGACGGTCGCCGATGTCGGCGAGCACTCGTGGATCTCGGGACTGCAGTTGGAACCCAGGTTCTCGACGATCAATAGGTGCTGCTGAGGCCAGATCCGAAGCTCGCGTGACGTCTCGCCCACGTTGTCTTCGTTCGGCGTGCCGATCTGACCGACCGTGGTCGGGTTCGACGGATCCTTGATGTTGACGATGTAAACGCCGGAATTGGGATGGAGACCGTCGGTACGGCTCCCGATGTAGGCGTAGTCGCCGTAAACCGCCGGGGCGGCGTTCATGCCGCGCATATCCAGGCTGTTGTGGCCGACCAGCTCGAACGAGCCCGGAGGAGTTCCTTGCGCGATGGTCACGTGGCTGCGCGGAGATGCAGCCGCCGGTGCGGCGAGGATCGCTATGACTGCGAACAGGGCTGCGAATCGCTTCACTGGGGCTCCCCCTTGAGACGCTTGTGGGACTACGTCTCCACAGATTCGCCGCCGGGTTGGCAAACCCTTTGCCCCGTCCTCAGCGGTAGCCGTGAAGCCCTTCGAGGCGGAGGATCACCAGGCCAAGTGGGGCGGGCACGGGCTCTTTAGTCTCACAATTGATGTCTTTCTCGCCATCGATGCACGTGTCGTCCCCGTCACCGCCGTCGAGGGAGTCCGTTCCGTCGCCGCCGTTCAGCTCGTCGTCTCCCGCGGCCCCCGAGATCGTGTCCTTCCCAGGGCCCGCGAAGAGACGATTCGCCGCCGAAGTTCCGGTGATGGAATCGTCCATCGGCCCGCCCTGAGCATCTTCGATGTTCGTGAGCGTGTCGGAGCCTTGGCCGGTAGCGACTCCGGTCGACAGGTCGATCGTCATGTTGTTCGTAGCCGAGGAATACACCGCAAGATCCTCGCCCTGGCCCCCGTCGAGATGATCGCTTCCGCCGAACGGGATCAGGACGTTGTCGTTCGCATCGCCGGTTAAAGAGTCGCCGAACGAATCAGAACCCCCGATCCCTTCGATGTTCGTGAGGGTGTCGGTGCCCCAACCGGTAGCCGTCCCGTTCGATAGATCGACGACAACCGGGCCTGGAGCAAACCGGTACCCGGCGAAGTCCATCTCACCTTTCGCCTGCGTACCTCCGTCGATCGAATCGTTGCCGGCCTCGCCGACCAAAGTGTCCGGTCCACCCTGTCCGGTGAGGGTGTCGTTGCCGGCACCACCGAACAATCCGTTGCCGAATGCCGTCGAGTTGCCGTCCAGTACATCGTCAAAGTCAGATCCCTGTATCGAGTCGAAGTTGCGGAGAGTGTCGTTGCCTGCACCACCGGTCGCCCTCCCGGTGGTCAGGCTGACGTTCACCGCGGCGCCGGCGGTCGAATAATCGACCAAGGCCTCGCGGTCGGAACCCCCATTGAGCGTGTCGTCACCGGGTCCTCCGATCACGTCGTCGAAAAACCCGCCGCCGCTGTTGATGGAGTCCGCGCCGCTACCACCGTTGATCAGATCTCCGCCGGCGTTTCCGAAGACGAAATCGTTTCCGGATCCAGTGCAGATGACGTCGTCCCCACCACCACCTGAAACGCGATCTGCGCCGTTCCCAGTCACTATGACGTCGGCGTGAGCGGTGCCCTTGATCACATCGCGACGCGCGGTGCCCACGATCGTCGCCTCTCGTCCGAAGCACCTCGGTGGCGGGGTCGACGAGGCAACCGCAACGGGGGCCGAAGCAGACGCGAAAGCGAGCGACGTGACCACACCAAGACGTATGACACCTGTGAGCCAGGAGTGCTTACTGCGCACCTGGTGACGGTATCCGAATGCAGGCTCTAGGACAGAGGTGGAGGGTCTAGCGAGGCGTGTAAACCGCGTAGATAGACATCTGCTCGTTGTCGGTCGTGTACGTCGAACCGAACGGGTTGCTAGGGCCCGACGAATACGAGTTCGCGTTGTAGATGCGACTGGACGTGACGGAATCCCACCTGAAGCCGGTTACACCCGACGTGGCGCCGGTTATGACTCCGATCCAGTACGCGCCGGCAGACACCTGAAGGGTGGTCGGTAACACCAAGTCGTACCAGCCCGCTGCATCGGTGGAACGGAAAGTTAGAACGTTAGAAGTCGCCAGTAGCGCGCCGGGTGCACCTCCGCTATCCGCGTAGACGACCCCCTTTATCAACTGCTGTCCGGAGACTCCCGTCGGAGCGAGATAGATCGATAGTTGGGTGATCGATGCGCCCGTGCTCAGTTGATAGCGGTTTACTCGCTTGCGATCCTGCGCGAAAGAATCCGACGAGCCCCCAACCGTCGACTTTCCCAACTTCGCACTACCGGGGCTTGGAGTGGGAGAGGGAGATGGTGTTCGCGTAGGAGTCGGCGTTGGCGAGGGCGAGGGCGCCGGCGCCGTCTGCCCAGAGGTGTTGAGGGTCGCGTACAACGACATCTGCTCGTCGTCCGTTCCGCCGACTGCGCCGAAGGGATCCGCTGCTCCGTCGGAATAAGTGTCTCCGTTGTACGCGCGGCTACCGGCGACCGAGTCCCATCGCATCGTCGCGATCTGTGGCGTCCCGCCGCTGATGAAACCTATCCAGTACGTGCCCTGCGAGAGGCTCACGGGTGTCGCGAACGCCATGTCGTACCAGCCGGCCGGGTTCGAGTTGGTGAATGTCAGTTCATTCGTCGTGCCTAAGAGCTTTCCAGGTGCCCCCCCGGAATCCGCGTAGATCAATCCGCGGAACGTTTCGGAGCCTGCGTTGGCAGTGGGCGCTAGATACAAACTCAGCTTGGATGCCGCGCTGGAGGTCGACAACGAGTATCGATTCACGCGTTTGCGATTGATCAGCAAACCATCGCTCGATGCTCCGATCGTTGTCTTTCCCAAAGTCGTCGCCTTTGGCGTTGGCGCAGGTGAAGGGGTCGGAGACGGGGTGGGCTGCGAAGTCGAGCAGCCCGGGATCGCCTTGCACACGTCCAGGCGGCCGCCGGTGCGAACCAAACCGGAGAGAGAAGGTATGACGTCGACGCTGCTCAAGATGGTGCTCTTCAGATCGACCGCGGAACGGTAGCCCAGCGACAGGATCAGCGCCGCCGCTCCAGCAACCTGAGGAGACGCCATCGAGCCGCCGCTCACATAGCCATACTTGCCGTTGCGGAGCGTCGAATAGATGTTGTCTCCGGGAGCCGCCAGATCGACCGTGTTCGCCCCGTAGTTGGCCCACGAAGGCAACTTGTCGCTCTGATTGGATGCAGTCACACATATCTCGTTAGCGCGGCCGTAACGACATGGGTAACGACCGACCGAAGGATCGTCGTTGTTCTGTCCGGTGTTCCCCGCAGCCGTCACGAACAAGATGTCGTTGCTGCCGAGCGCGTCGATCTCATCCGAAAGCGCTTGCGAGTAGGCGGTGCCGACATAGGTTGCAGAATCGTTGACGACACGAACGTTCACACCAGCTTGCTTCGCGCGAATCACCCAATCCAGAGCGGCGATCAGCTGACTCGTCGATCCCGATCCATTGCTGTCCAGCCACTTCACTGGAAGGATCGAGGTCGTCCAATTCATCCCCGCGACTCCGATACCGTTGTTTCCCACGGCACCGAGGATCCCGGCTACATGTGTCCCGTGGCCTCCATACTGAGTTTCGTCGTCCATCGGATCGCACGAACCGGTCAGCACGTTGTAACCGTGGGTTCCCGCGCCACATCCGTTGACGTTTCCGGGGTTGGACCACACGTTGGCGGCGAGATCCGGGTGGTTGTAATCAACGCCGGAGTCGACCTCGGCGATGACGATGGAGCGACTTCCGGTCGTCACGTTCCACGCAGCCTTGGCACGGTCGTCCGCCCCTGATGTCCCGGAGATTCCGTTCACGGTTTGTCCGGTGTTGGACGAGCCCCACTGCAATCCGAAGCTCGGATCGTTCGGAACCCCATCTTCATGCATGAAGTAGTCGGGCTCTGCGAATCGGACGCCGCGCGTGCCGGCCAACCGTCGGGCGGTTCGAACCTCCGTTCCCGCGGGGACCTTCAAAAGGAAAGTGCTAGATGCAGATGCCGGTGCCCGTCGCGGGCCGGCCGTCGAACGAGAACCGATCCTGGTTACCTCTCGCGCGTCCTGGCCGCGCTCTATCCTCGAGCGCTCGGCGCGGGACACCCCAGCCTGGAACGACACCAGGAGCGATCCGGGGACATAGCTGACCCGGGGGGCCGGGCCCGGCTCGGCGCTCGAGGGCGCGACCGGCAGGGCGGACAAGATAAAGACGACCACCACGCCGGACAGGGCACGGCGATATCGCCAGTCGCGCAACCGATCCCTCTCTGCTCTTTTCCAGGTACTAGGAGTTTGACGTCAAGTATGCCGTCCGGCAATACGTAAGTCCGACATATCCCTTTTGCCCTAAGGAGTGGAGCGGATCGGATTCGAACCGACGACCCCCTGCTTGCAAAGCAGGTGCGCTACCA
>JAXDJM010000142.1:0-6004 GCA_034665605.1 Actinomycetota bacterium
GTTCCAACACCGTCTACGTGAACGCGCTGCACATCGTGTCGCCGACGGAGAACGTCATCTTTGGACATTCGGAGGCGACGGTTGACTGTCCGCAGCCACCCAGTCCCAGCCCGACTCCGTCCACTGCGTCGCCGACACCGACGGTCGTGCCGTCGACTCCCGAAGGCGGGTTCCCCCGCAACATCAATCTCAATGCATCGAAGTCGACGGTCACCTACGGGAACACGTTCTCGCTGGCCGGGTCGGTTACCCCGAACTCCGCGTTCGAGACTCCTCGTTACTGCGTGGAGGGCGTAAACGTCACGATCCGGCGCGACATCGTCGGGCCGCCGCAAGAATTCGAAGACGTAGGGACGGTCCAGACCGATCAGCAGGGCAACTTCAGTTTCAACTATTCCGCGGACAAGAACGCTCAATGGCTCGCGTTCATCGACAAAGACAACCCACAGAACTGTGCCCAGTCATCGTCGAACTCTCAGGCCGTGCTGATCCGACCCTTCGTGCGGCTGCGAGTCTCCGACAAGACACCGCCGTTCGGATCGAACGTGACCTTCCACGGCGGGGTCGAGCCCTGTGACAACCACGCCGGGACGTTCGTGAAGCTCCGCCGGCAGTTCGCGGGGCGGGCAGTGAAGGTCGCTCGCAAGGTGATCGACGGCAACTGCAACGTGAACTTCATCCAGCACGTCGACTTCAAGCGAGCGGTCTTCGATGCGGTGTGGGCCAAGCAGGATTCCGACCACCAAACCGGTAGGTCGCGTCCGAAGGTCGTGTTGTCGCACAAGCGTCATCGCCGCCGGCACTAGTAAACGAACGGAATCGCACCGATAGCGACGTAGTCTTTCCGCCGATGCCTACGTTTGGGTACGACGGGTTCAAGATCGCGTTCGAACAGCGCGGACGCAAGCGCGGCTCGGCGGAACGACCCGTCGTGCTGATCCATGGGCTTCTCCTGTCGCGCAAACATCACTATCCGCTCGCGGATGCGCTCGCGGACAGAGGGAACCGCGTCCTCCTGATCGACCTGCTGGGGCACGGCGAGAGCGACAAGCCGCCGCACAACCGCTACTACAACATGGAGCTGTTCGGCCGGCAGGTGATCGCGCTGCTGGATCACCTGGATATCCCCGACGCCGCGGTCGGTGGTACCTCTCTGGGCGCGAACGTCACGCTGGAGGTTGGTGTGACTAATCCGGATCGAGTGCGCGGCATGTTCATCGAGATGCCCGTATTGGAGCGCGCAGCCCCAGCAGCAGGCGCCTTGTTCCTTCCGCTCGTCATCGCATACGCGGAGGCTCAGGCGGCATGGGGATGGGTAGCGGATCTGATGAAGCGGGTCCCTCGCGGGGCGTCGATCTACGCAGACGTACTCCTCGACGTCCTTTCGCGCGATCCCGTGCCTTCTGCTGCGGTTCTGCACGGCTTGCTCGCGGGACATATCGCGCCCCACCCCGACGAGCGCGAGAAGATCGACATCCCCACGCTGATCATGGGACACACGCGCGATCTGCTCCACCCGTTCTCGGATGCCGAGGCATTGTCCAGGGAGCTGCAGAACTCAGAGTTGGTGCAAGCGAACTCCTTCTTCGAGCTGCGCTTTCCACCCAATCGCTTGTCCGATCGCTTGTGCGATTTCTTGGACGAGCTGTGGCCGTGAAAGGCGTTCGCAAACCAGATCCATGTGTCGTAGTCATCTTCGGAGCATCGGGTGACCTGACATCACGCAAACTGTTACCGGCTCTGTACAACCTTCGCCGCGAAGAGCTCATCCCCGATGAAGTGGCGATCCTAGGCACCTCACGCACGACATTTTCAGACGACGAATTCTCAAAGCAGATGCGCGCAGCTGTGGACGAACATTCGCGCTCGACCGTTACGGGAGAGTCGTGGAGTGGGTTCGGCGATCATGTCTTCTACGTTCCGGGAGACGTGACAGACGATTCTCTGTTCACCGAACTGAAAAGCAAGCTGGATCAGATCGACGAGAAGCTCGGCACGAATGGGAATCGCGTGTGGTATCTCGCGACCCTGCCCCGGTTCTTCTCGATAATCACCGAACAGATCCGCAAGAACGGACTCTGCGATACGGATGGATGGCAGCGGCTTGTCGTCGAGAAACCGTTCGGCACCGACCTGGCATCCGCTCGGGAACTGAACGCAACGCTCGCAACCACCTTCAGCGAGGACCAGATCTACAGGATCGACCACTACCTCGGTAAAGAAACCGTGCAGAACCTCCTCGTCTTCAGGTTCGCGAACGCGATCTGGGAGCCGGTGTGGAACCGCCGCTATATCGATCACGTTCAGATAACGGTTGCCGAAGACATCGGAGTCGAAGACCGGACCTCGTTCTACGAGCAGACCGGCGCGTTGCGCGACGTCCTTCAGAACCACCTGCTGCAACTCGTGGCATTAGTAGCGATGGAGCCTCCCGTCGCGTGGGACGCCGACACGATCCGCGATGCAAAGGTCCAGGTCCTTCGAGCCGTCCACCGCAGCTCTGTCGGCGAATGCGGCGAGATCGCGGCGCGCGGGCAATACGAGGGTTACCGGGATCTAGACGACGTCGAGCCCAGCTCGTCGACTGAAACGTTCGTCGCGATGAAGCTGTTGATCGATAACTGGCGCTGGGCAGACGTGCCGTTCTACGTCCGTACCGGCAAGAAGCTCCCCGAGAAGAAGACCGAGATCGCGATCCAGTTCAGCCGCGTTCCACACCTGCTGTTCTCGAAGACGGACACCGAGGAGCTCGAACCCAACGTCCTGATCGCACGGATCCAGCCGGACGAGGGCATGAGCCTGCGCTTCGGGACCAAGGTCCCCGGCCCCCGCGTCGAGGTCCGCACCGTCGAGATGGACTTCGATTACGAATCGGACTTCGGGTCGGGAACGCCGGAGGCCTACGAAAGATTGCTTCTCGATTGCATGCTCGGCGACGCCACCCTTTTCGCGCGAGCCGATGAGATCGAGCAAGCGTGGGAGATAGTCACTTGCGTGCTGGAGTACTGGCAGCAGGGCGGACGTCCCGGGTTCTACAAGCCCGGCACGTGGGGACCTTCAGCAGCCGACGATCTGATGCGTCGGGACAACAGGCGGTGGAGAGACTAGTGGGGCGCTAGTTGGCGTTCCAGGTTCGAACGTGGTCGGAGTCTGCGTTCGCGTTGGGAGCAGCACAAACGATCGCCGGATCTCTGGCGGCCGTCGGCTCCTTCGTCCTTACGGGCGGTCGAACCGCAGCCCTCGTCTACGAGCACCTCGCTCGAGCCACGATCGACTGGTCCGGGATCGAGATCTTCTTCTCCGACGAACGATGTGTACCGCCGACGGACGACGACAGCAACTACAAGATGGTGAAAACCAAACTCCTCGACGCCGCGGAACCGGGCGAGGTTTTCAGGATCCACGGGGAAGATCCCCCCGACGTCGCAGCGGACGCTTACAACGACAACCTCGCTGCAGTCGCGGGCGGTTTCGATCTGATGATGATCGGCATGGGGGCCGAGGGACACATATGCGCGTTGTTTCCCAACTCGCCCGCCTTGACCTCGTCGCGGTTGAGTGTCGCGGTCGACCGTCCCGACGGGATGAAAGGGATCACGATGACTCCGCGGGCCCTGCTGATGGCCAAGAAGATCTACATCGTCGAGCGCGGGACCGAGAAAGCGGACGCCGTCCGTCGCGCGATGAACGGTGACGAGCCCGCAAGCACGGTCCCGGTAAGGGTTCTCGCCGAGCCTCCCGACGTCACATTCCTGATCGACGAGCCTGCCGCGTCTCTTTTGTAAGGGAGGAGGTCCGTCACTACGCCGGGAGCTACATCTATCCTGCGGAGGTGCTTTTCCGTAGGAGCGGGCGATGCTTGTAGCGCTCTTGGTCGGGTTCGTCGCGGCCGTTCTCGCGATGCTTAGAGGCGGTTCGCTGAGATCGCTTGCCGACACGCGATTCCGCTGGGTTCCGTTGCTCTACGCCGCGTTGGTCGTACAGATCGTGTTCGAGTTCTGGTCACCGTCGTGGGTTCACGGAACGTTTGCGTTCGCATTGCTGATGGCCACCACGGCAGGCATCGCCGTCTTCCTACTTGCCAACCGCACCCTGCCGGGCCTGGCACTGGCCGGGATCGGCCTCGCCCTGAATCTGCTGGTGATAGGTGTAAATGGAGCCATGCCGGTATCGGTAAGCGCGGCCCGAGAAGCCGGCGTCCGATCCAATCTCAACGACATCGGGTTCAAGCACGAGCAGATGGGACCGCGAACTCGCCTGCGCTACCTCGGGGACGTGATCCCTATCCCCAACAGTCAGCAGATCTTCAGCGTGGGAGACGTGGTGCTCGCGCTGGGGATCGGATGGCTCGTATACCGACGGACGCTCGTCGACAGAAGAGTCGTTAGGGCTACGACAGCTTCCGATTGACGGCATGCAGCAACGCGTGCACGGCGGCCGTCGCGGCATCGTCGTAGATCAACGCACTGCCCACAACGGGGGTCGTGCCGTACCTCTCGGTGAACGACGCACGCACCAACACTGCATCGCTGGAGCCGAGTCTGTGGATGATGACTTGCTCGATGTCGATCGAAGCTCCCGCTGCATGTAGCGGTTCTTCCAACGCTCTGGCGGCTGCGAACGCGGCAGCTCGAGCGCGGATCTCGCGGGTGGCTCCCGCGACGACGGCACCTTCCGTGGTGTCGCCGTTGGGCCAGCTAAGCGTTACCCGGACCCAGGGACCGTCGTGTTTGTTCGCCGCGATGACGGACTCGACCAGCGGCCGGCGGCCGCGATGACCGTTGTTGATTGCGGTCCCAACGTGAGCCTCTACGAACGACGGCTGAGGAGGGGGAGGTGGGCCGGCGCCGCCTTCCAACGAGATCGCCGGCTCGTCGTCCTCGAGTTGCACCACGGACACGATGCGATGATCGATCGCTATCCCGAAACCGGCGGACGCGAGCGACTGAACGTCACGGACCACCTGCTTCGGCGAACGCTCCCGCGTCGCAACGATGTGGATCTCGGACGGAGCATCGGCCCCCACGATCCGGGCGCTGCGAACTCCAGGGACGCGACGAAGCTCGTCTTCCAGCCTGTGTAGCTGCTCCTGCATGAGCGGTCGGTTCGCCTTCTATCTGGAAATCCCTGCCTTTTCAGAGATTACAGGAACGACCGCAGCTGAAAAGGGGGTTCGCGACAAAAAGCGTGACGAATCGGACGAACGCGCCAGACGGATCGGCTAGGCGACGACTTCCTCGAATAGTTCGACCACGTCGGGATCGTAAAGAGACCCCGCCGACTGCCGGATCGTGTCCAACGCGTCGGCGGGGTCCATCGCGGGCCTATAGGGACGATCCGAGGTCATCGCGTCGTAGGCGTCGGCCACCGAGAACGCCCGTGACGTCAGGGGGATCTCCTCTTTCTGCAGGCCGAGCGGGTAGCCCCGCCCGTCCCACCGCTCATGGTGAGTCAGGATGATCTCGGTGGCCGACTTTGAAAAACCGATTGGCTCCACGATGCGCACCCCGAGCTCCGGGTGGTTGCGCATGACCGACCACTCGTCGACGTCGAGCGGGCCGGGCTTGTTGAGGATGGCGTCGGGGATCCCGATCTTGCCGATGTCGTGAAGCATGAATCCGAACGACACCTCTTCGTTCCTGGCAAGGGAGCCATCCGCCTTCGAAAGGCAAGCAGTAGCGAGCTCGGTGACCCGCATCTGATGACTCCCCGTGATGGAATCGCGCGCCTCGACGGCGGTTGCCAGCGCCTGGATCGTCGCAAGATCCCTCTTGCGCTTCTCCTCCAGAGATTGCATGTAGGAGTGAAGAAGGACGCCCGCGGCATCATCGGCCACGACGGGAGCGGCCGGGGATGCGGCCATCGCTCGGACGAACTCGTCGACCGAGCCCCCCTTGTAGATCGCGGCCGTGGCCCCGGATTCGAGAGCGCGGACGAGAGCGATGCCGTCCTTGTCGGAGGGCTCGCCCATCACGATGATCTTGGTTTGGGGGCACTCTCTATG
>JAXDJM010000143.1:0-12486 GCA_034665605.1 Actinomycetota bacterium
CTCCAGCAGTCCCAGCACGTAGGCATGGGGGCCTAGCTCTCCTCGGACCGCCCTACGTTCCAGGCAGCGTTCCCTCGCGCGGCTCGCTCCGCTCTTGCTAAGCGTCCCTCGCGCGCCTGCGGCGGGCTTCGGGGCGCTTAATTGCAAAGGCCTCGCTCTTTGAATGCGGCCTTCCGCAGCGGCTATCTGTTCGATCTCGCACCGTCTCTCGGGGGTGGTGGCGGCGTCCGACCGGGGAATACCTCGGGTTGTTTGACGTTATTAGTGATAGAGCTAAGATACCTAGTCATAAGCGGTCAATGGCCGAAGGATAGGTGGTTAGAATGTTGGTAAGCCTAGTAATCATCGGCTCGGTCCTGCTGTACGGTCTGGCGCTTTTTTTCGGCTCGGACAGCCGGGACGGCAATGACTGGATCGAACACCGCGCTCTGTAGATGAAAGAGCGACGAAGCAGCACAAGGAGGTTTCTATGCACAGCCCACTCAACAGCATGAGCTACAGCTTCGACCCGTCGGTACTGAGAGCTTGGCCATCCCCCCGGCGCGGCACTCGGCCGGCGAGGTCGATTCGGCGGGGCCGGTAGCAGTGGCTACCGGCCTCGACCGCGTGGATCGAAAGATCCTGCGTCTGTTGCGCCAGGACGGTCGCATGCCTCACGCGGCCATCGCCAAGTCCGTCGGGTTATCGGGCCCGGCGGTGCACGAACGGGTCAAGAAGCTCGAGGAGCGCGGGATCATCGCGGGCTATACGGCGATCTTCGATCCCAAAGCGCTCGAGCGCTATCACGTCGCGTTCGTGATGGTCACTCTCTCCGAAGGCAACGAGTTCGCCCAAGACGATCCCATCGTTGCAACGATCTGCGATGAGCCCGATGTTCTCGAGTTCCACCGGATCGCCGGCGAGGACTGCTATCTGATCAAGACCAGGACCGCGACCAACCAGGACCTCGAGCAGTTGCTCAGACGCATCCGCTCGATCCATGGTGTGGCGCGCACCAGGACAACCATCGTCTTGTCGACCGAGCTCGAAAGACCCACGATCGAGGTTCCCGACGAGCCGGGGGTTCACGCGACCGTCTAGCTCCGCGGATATACCATCCGCCGTCATGGCTGCCCCGGTTACCGTCGAAGAGTTGCTCGCGCTCGGTACGCGCGTGCTGAGCGACTCGACTCACATATTCGAAGATCACGACAACGAACTAGAAGCGCGCATGCTGATGGCTTCGGTCCTGTCGACTCCTGAAGACGGACTGCCGCTGGCAAGACGTTTGACACCGAGGATGCGAGATCGTTATCTCGCTCTTATCGCCAGACGAGCTGCCGGTGAGCCAACCCCGTTGCTTACCGGTCACATCGAGTTCTACGGTCTGGATCTAAAGGTGAAAGCGGGGCCTTTCGTCCCTCGGCCTTCTTCCGAGTTGATGGTCGATCAGGCCGTGAAACGGTTGCGGCGGTTCCAAGATCCGGTGATGGTCGACATCTGCACGGGCGCGGGGCCGATAGCACTCGCCGTAGCCGACGAGCTCAAGGGTGCCGACGTATGGGGTAGTGACATCGCCGCGGAGGGATTACGACAGGCTCGCTCGAATGCGCGCCGGCTCAACATCACCAACGTGTCCTTCGCGCGCGGGGACATGTACTCGGCGCTTCCGGCACGGTTGCGCGGGGGAGTGGATGTCGTAACGGGGCACGTTCCGTACGTTCCTTTCGGTGAGCTCGACGATCTTCCGACCGAGGTGCGCGAGCACGAACCGATATCGACTCTCAGCGATGAGTCGTCTCCGGATGGACTCGACCTCATGCGACGCGCCGTTAAGGAAGCTCCCGAGTGGTTGGGTCCGGGCGGCTGGCTCATGCTCGAGATGTCTGACGACGTCGCCGGCGAAGTCGAAGAAATGTGCTTGGACGCCGGATTCGTCGAAGTCGGAACGATCACCGATGACGACGAATTGAGCGTCGTCGTAGAGGGCCGGATACCCAAGCGTCAACGACCCCCGCGGTAGGCTGAATCATGGAAGAGAAGGTCCTGGTCGTCGACTACGGCGCCCAGTACGCGCAGCTGATCGCCCGCCGCGTTCGCGAGTGTCACGTGTACTCCGAGATCGTCCCGCATGACATCACCGTCGGCGACCTGGCGGCTGCACGACCCGCGGCCTTGATCCTGTCGGGGGGGCCGAAGTCGGTCCACTCACCCGGCGCTCCCTCGATCGACCCGCGCATCTTCGATCTCGGCATCCCGGTTCTCGGGATCTGCTACGGCCAGCAGCTCATGGCACTGGCCCTTGGTGGCGAGGTCGCGCGTACGGGGGTGGCCGAATTCGGTAAGTGCGATCTCACGATCGGCGCGCCGTCGGCGATCCTTTTCGAGGACCTTCCCACCGAACAGACGGTGTGGATGAGCCATAACGATGCCGTCGTCTCGCCACCTCCGGGTTTTCGTCCGACCGCGGCGACGCCCGCGTCTCCGATCGCTGCGTTCGAGAACAACGAGCGCGGTTTCTACGGCGTGCAGTTCCACCCCGAGGTGGCGCATACGCCGTGGGGAACCAACGTTTTGAAGAACTTCCTGTACTCGGCATGTGACCTGATGCCGTCGTGGACGATGACTTCGATCATCGAGTCGGGGATAGAAGACATCCGCAAGGTTGTCGGCGACGAGCGGATCGTTTGCGCTCTGTCGGGTGGCGTCGACTCTTCGGTTGCAGCAGCCCTCGTACACCGCGCGGTAGGGGATCAGCTCACGTGCGTCTTCGTCGATCACGGTCTTCTGCGTGCCGGCGAGGCGCAGCAGGTCGAAGAGACCTTCCAACGTCATCTCAAGATCGATCTCATCCACGTGAAGGCGGCGGACCGTTTCCTCGAAAAGCTGTCCGGCGTCACCGACCCCGAGTCGAAGCGGAAGATCATCGGCGAAACGTTCATCAGGATCTTCGAAGAAGTAGCGCGCGACGAGGTGGGAGACGCACGGTTCTTGGTACAAGGCACGCTTTATCCCGATGTGATCGAGTCGGGGACCCGCGACGCGGCCAAGATAAAGAGCCATCACAATGTCGGCGGGCTCCCGGCGGACATGAAGATGACGTTGGTCGAGCCGCTGCGGAACCTGTTCAAAGATGAGGTTCGCCGCGTCGGCGAAGAGCTCGGTCTTCCCGAAGAGATCGTTTGGCGCCAGCCGTTCCCGGGTCCGGGGCTGGCGGTTCGCATCATCGGCGAGGTAACGGCCGAACGGCTCGAGCTTCTGCGTGCTGCCGACGCGATAGTGCTTGAAGAGATCAAGAGAGCTGGGCTTCTCAGAGAGATCTGGCAATCCTTCGCAGTGCTTCCCGCGGTCAGGTCGGTCGGCGTGATGGGCGACGAGCGCACCTACGGACATCCGATCGTCTTGCGTGCCGTGACCAGCGAGGATGCGATGACCGCGGACTGGGCACGCCTCGACTACGACCTGCTCGAGAAGATCTCCTCGCGGATCGTAGGAGAGGTGCCGGGGCTGAACCGCGTGGTTTACGACATCACGTCGAAGCCCCCCGGCACCATCGAATGGGAGTAGGGGCCGGCCCGGGCGACCTCGCAAGTAGCACGTCGAGTGATCCGACCGGCGCGCGCGCCGGCGGCGACTACATAAGCATCCTGGCCGGCACCTCACAGAACGTCGTCGGGATCGTCGTTGCCGCGATCGCCACTCTCGGCGCCCAGGTGCTGTTGACTCGCACGCTCGGAGCGGGTGGATTCGGCGTCGTGACCGTTGCCACACAAGCGGCGTTCGTCACCTCCTTCGCAACGCGCGCGGGGATGGACATGGCGGTCTTGCGCGACGTTGCCGTCGAGGTCGGGATGGGACGGACGGATCAGATCCGCACTGCGGTGTCACGAGCCGCCCTCATCGCAGGGACCGCAAGCGTTGTGGTGGCGCTCGCCTTGTGGCCCGCCGCCGGCGCGATCCGCAGCTTGTTCTCCCTCGACGAGCCGAGCTCGCGCCTTGCGATCCCCGCGGCGCTCGTGGGCCTTCCCTTCATCGCCTTGACGAACGTGTGGCTTGCCGCGACCCGGGGCCTCAAGATCATGAGGTACACGCTGTACGTCTTCTGGGCCGGCCAGCCTGTTGGTTGGGTGCTGCTGACCCTGCTGTTCTGGTTGGTGTCGCGGTCTCCATCCGCGGCCGTGCTCGCATATTCGGCATCGTGGGCATTCGCCTCGGTGGCGGCTTTCATCTCGTGGCGCATCCAGAGCCGCGGTTGGGACGCGGCCCCCGCGGAGCCCGGCTGGCTCGACAGACTGGTGCGCTATGCAGGTCCGCGCGCACCCGCCGCACTGTTCTCGCAACTTCTGTTTTGGGCCGATCTTTTCGTGGTCACACGTTACGTATCTCATGCGGACGTCGGGATCTACTCCGCGGCATTGCGTGCGGGACAGATCGTCGTTCTCTTTCTGACGTCGGTGAACCTGATGTTCAGTCCGTACGTGGCGGACCTTCACAACCGCGGAGAGATAGCGCGCCTGGACAAGCTCTACAAGACTCTGACGCGATGGACGATCGCGGCGACCCTGCCAGCGTTCCTAGTCCTTGCGGTTGCTCCGGGGACGGCTCTGCGGATATTCGGCGGCCAGTTCTCGGGGGGCGAAGCGGCGCTGTTGATCTTGCTTGGGGGCCAGCTGGTGAACATCGCGACGGGAAGCGCAGGCTTCGTGCTCATCATGGTGGGCCGAACGGGGTGGGACTTCCTCGTCTACCTGGGCTCGCTCGTATTCGAGTTGGTGCTCGCGTTCTGGTGGTGCCCTCACTACGGGATCGAGGGGGCGGCAGCGGCGAATGCGGTCACGTTCGCACTGTCGAACGCCGCCCGGCTCCTGCTGGTCAAGAGATTCGTGAACATCCAGCCCTATGACCGGGACTACGCTCGCCTGCTCCTTCCGGTGATCGCGGGCTTGGCGGTAATGCTGATCGTTCACCAGGTCGTGTCGGGTGGATGGGCAGTCGATCTCTGTGCAACGGCGGTGGCCGGGGGCGCCGCATACCTGGGCGTCTACGCGCTCGCCGGTCTGACGTCTGCGGAGCGGTCCGGGGCCGGCCGTCTGCTGCGCAAGTACCGGTAGCGATAGGCCCGCATAATCGAGGCGTGCCCAACGACTACCTGAACGACCTGAATCCGGTTCAGCGTGAGGCCGTCACACAACCGGGCGGGCCCGTGCTCGTGGTCGCGGGGGCCGGCTCGGGAAAGACCCGCGTCCTCACCTACCGCATCGCGCATCTGATCGCCGAGGGCGTCAATCCTTTCGCGATCCTTGCGATCACGTTTACCAACAAGGCCTCGGACGAGATGAAGCGCCGCGTCGCCGAGCTCGTTGGGTCCATCGCCCAGAAGATGTGGGTGTCCACGTTCCATTCGGCCTGCGTTCGCATCCTGCGCCGGGAAGCTCCCCGTCTCGGCATCCGGTCATCGTTCTCGATCTATGACTCGGCCGACTCCGAGCGACTCATCAAGCTGTGTATGAAAGATCTCAACGTCGATCCCAAGCGGATGCCGCCGCGGGCCGTTGCGGCAGCGATCTCCGATGCAAAGAACAAGCTGACCGACGCCGGTCATTACGCCGACTTCGCCGAGAATCCATGGGAACGCTCGATCGCGCAGGTTTATGGCGAATACCAGCGGCGCCTCACCGAGTCGTCTGCGCTCGACTTCGACGACCTGATCATGCGCTGCATCGAGATCTTCGATCGATTCCCGGACGCGCTTCACAATTATCAGAATCGCTTCGAGCACATCCTCGTCGACGAGTTCCAGGACACGAACTTCGCTCAGGCCAGGTTCGCGACGTTGCTGGCGGGTCAGTCTCGGAACATCTTCGTGGTCGGTGATGCGGATCAAGGCATCTACGCGTTCCGAGGCGCAACGATCAAGAACCTGCTCGATTTCGAGAGGGACTGGCCCGACGCGCACGTCATCACGCTCGAACAGAACTACCGCTCCACGGGAACGATCCTCAGCGCTGCAAATGCCGTCATCGAGCACAACGCGATGCGCAAGCCAAAGGCTCTGTGGACGGAGGCCGAGGGCGGCGAGCTGATCACGCGCTATCACGCGCAGAACGAGCACGACGAAGCCGCATGGGTTGCTGCGGAGATAAAGAGGTTGACCGAGCTCGGTCACCAGTTGCGGGATATGACGGTGTTCTACAGAACGAACGCTCAATCCCGCGTGCTCGAGGAGATCTTCGCTCGCGCCGAGATCCCTTACCGCGTCGTCGGCGGCGTGCGCTTCTATGAACGCAAAGAGATCAAGGACCTGCTCGCGTGGCTCCGAGCGGCGATGAATCCTCCCGACGCGGTCAGCGTTGCCCGCGCTGCGCAAGCCCCCAGGCGCGGTATCGGCGACGCGTCCCTCGGCCGCGTTGCCGAGTACGCGCGGCAGTGGCAGATGTCGCTCGGGGAGGCATTCGACATGGCCGATGAAGTGCCGGGTGTCTCGCGACGAGCCCTCGCCGGCATCGCCGAGGTGTCCCAGATCTTCGGACGCATCCGATCGGCTGCCGAGGAGGGGCGCCCGGTCGCCGAGATTGTCGAAGAGACCTGGGACGTGACGGGATACATGGAAGAGCTGCGATCGGAGCGCAGCTTCGAATCCCTGTCTCGTCAAGAGAACCTGCGAGAGCTTGCGGGAGTCGCTCGCGAGTACGACCAGGCGAGCCCCGATGGGGGACTCACGGGATTCCTGGAACAGATCGCTCTGATCACCGATACCGACGAAGTCGAGGGGCAAGAGGTCGGCGTGACGTTCATGACCTTGCACAACGCCAAGGGCCTCGAGTTCCCGGTCGTATTCATCGTGGGCATGGAAGAGGGGGTTTTCCCACACATCAGATCGTTGGGCGACCCGGATCAGCTAGAAGAAGAACGCAGGCTCTGCTACGTAGGGATCACTCGAGCCAGAGAGCGTCTGTACCTACTGAACGCGTGGTCCCGGAGCCTGTGGGGTGGTTTGAACTACAACCCGGCGTCGCGCTTCCTCTCCGAGATACCGAACGAACTCGTCAACCTGGCCCACGAATCTCGAGCATCGGCTAAACACGGCAGGCAACTCGTCGAGCGAGATGCGTCGGGATTCCGCATCGGTCAAGAAGTCGAGCACGATCGGTGGGGACGCGGGACCATCCTCGAGATCGCGCGTTCGGGCGTCGGCCTCGAAGCAACGGTGAACTTCCCGACGGTGGGCGAGAAACGTCTCGATCTGACGCTCGCCCCGTTGAAGCCGCTCTAGCGATCTCTACCCGACCGACATGGGGCCGGCGTCATCGGCCCGGCCCGGCGAGGTCATTGCTGCTGGATCTTGATCGAATCGATGTACACGTTCATGGTCGGAGAGTCCTGGTTCGTGCCCGTACCGCCGAACGTTGGGATCGCTGCGATCTTGTCGAGCACTGCATAGGACGACTTACTGATCGTTCCAAAGATGCTGTAGTTCGGTTGTAGCCCCGCCGGTTCGTTGGTCTGGCCCTTGGGGCCCTTGTGCACGATGATGAAGAATTGGCTACCGCCGGTGTTGGGCCCGGCGTTCGCCATCGCCAGAACTCCGTAAACGTAATCCTTCGGCTGCGTCCCGGTTATCTCGTCTGGGATCGTGTAGCCGGGTCCGTCGAACTGGTCGCCGTTGATCCCGTCCGGGTCGCCGGCCTGGATGACGAAGTTGCGCACGATGCGATGCCACGTCAGTCCGTCGTAGAAGCCTTGTTGCGCGAGGAACACGAAGTTGTTCACGGTCTGCGGCGCTTGCTTGGCAAAGAGGGTCGCGTCGATCTGCCCGCACGAAGTCGTTATGACCGCGGTGTAGGTCGCGCCGGGCTTTGTCACTTGTGCGGGTTTCTTGTACTGCTTCGGGTGGGGAGCCGGTGGAGCTTGGGCACCACATGCCACACCCGATGCGGACGGAGCGGTTGTCGGCGTCGGTGACGCCGCCGGCTTCGCGGTGGTGTGGTTGGCGTTCCCGGCGACGATGCCCGCGACCACGAGGATCACGATGACCACGAAGACGGCCGTCAGTCGAACGAGCCGCCGGCGCCGGAGCTGAGCGCGATACATCGATTGCCTTACCTGGCGGTTGTCCTTCTGACGCGCTCGTTTGTCACTAGGCACGACCTATGTTCCTCCACCTCTCCAGTCTTGCCGCGGTGCCGGCGGGACGCTCCAACAAACGGTCGAGATGATAGGCGACAACCCGTCTTAAAGATTCGGCCGTCACCGGCTCCTCCAGTATCCCGTCGGCGATACCAAGCTCGACCAGCCTGCGCGCCGTTGGATCCAACAGGCGAGCGGCCTCGGGCGCTCGGGACGTGTCGCGCCACAGGATCTCGGCGGCAAGATCGACTGCGATAACCGAGAAGATCGCGCCTTCGTAGGCGAGCAGCACGTCGGTCGTCGCGAACGCGAGTGCGCCTCCGCTTCCTCCGTACCCCGTCACGATCGACAGGGTCGGCACTTCGACCGCGAGCATCGCTTGCGTGAGGCTCGAAATCTCCCACGCGATGCCGCCTGCTTCGGAGCCCGGCGAAGGATCGGCCCCCGCGGTGTCGACGACGGTCACTACCGGCACTTGCAGACGCTCTGCGATCGCAAGACATCGCCGCGCCTTTCGGTAAGAAGCGGGGCCCGGAGCGAACTTCGAGTCCAGAGCCATCACCAGTGTCTTGCGCCCCGCTATGCGCTCGATGGATGTAACGAGGGCGGGGTCCTGCGTGCCGGCGCGGTCGCCGCGCAGCTGCACGCTGGAATCACTCATCGCCACCATGAGGTGAGGTGCGCGCGGTGGAGGAGACGAACGCAACGTCGCGACCGCCCCGGCCGCATCGCTCGCGCTGCCGCCCCCGCCTTCGGCGGGCGGGTCGAGCTTCTGCGGTTCGTGCGGCGCCAAGGTCTTGAGCGCTCGAGCTACGTAGTCGCGGACTCCGTCGGGCGCCACCACCATGTCGACAAGGCCGTTGTCGAATGCGGAACGCGCGGTATGCGAGTCGGCGGGAGGAGCGGACCCCGTTGCTCTGGCCACGATCCGTGGGCCGGCGAAACCGATCGTCGCGCCGTCTTCGGCCACCACTATGTCGGCAGCAGCGGCGATCGATGCGAGCACGCCACCGGTTGTGGGATGCCCGAGGATCGCGATGAAAGGCTGATTTGCGACGGCCACCGAGCGTCGTGCTGCCAAGAGCTTTGGCATCTGCACGAGCGATCGCATCCCTTCTTGCATGCGCGCACCGCCCGTTGACGTTCTAAGAACGAACGGGACGCGGCGATCGGCAGCGCGTTCCATGGACAGCGCGATCCGTTCGCCCGTGGCCTCTCCCATGCTCCCGCCCATGAATGCGAAGTTGAAGAGAGCGACCTCGATCTCGTATCCACCGATCCGAGCTGCGCCCGTTACGACGGCTTCATCGGATCCGGCTCGTTCGCTCGTGCTGCGGAGGTTGTCGAGGTAGCCCGGATAGGACAGGGGGTCCGATGAGGTGGGGCCGTCTGCCGGCTCGAACGAGCCTTCGTCGCACAGCGCGAGACCGATCTCAGCGAGCCCTGTCATAGTCGAGCCCGCATGCCTAGCTGCTAGTCTCGGTCGGTCTCATCGGACAAACCGTAGCAACACAATCCTGACGGAGTTATCTGCTGTGACTTCAGGACGCCCTCGCATACTGGTAGCGAAGCCCGGCCTCGACGGGCACGACCGCGGGATAAAGGTGGTGGCCCGCGCCCTGCGCGACGCCGGCTTCGAGGTGATCGACACGGGGTTGCACCCGACGCCGGAGCAGATCGCCGCGGCGGCGCTCCAGGAAGACGCCGACGCGGTGGGGCTGAGCGTGCTGTCGGGCGCTCACATGACGCTGTTCCCCAAGGTCGTCGAGCTCATCCGCGAACAGGGCGGCGACGACATAGGGGTGTTCGGCGGCGGGATCATCCCCGATGCCGACATCGAGAAGCTCAAGAAGGCAGGCATCCGCGAGATCTTCACGCCGGGAACGACGACGAAGACGATCGTGGATTGGGTCAACGACAACGTTGCGCCGAAAGCGCAACAAAGCGCTTAAAAGAGGACGGTCGGTGGATCTATTCGAATTCCAGGGCAAGGAATTGCTTCGGAAGTTCGGCGTGCCCGTACCGGAGGGCCGCGTCGCCGCAACGCCGGAGGAAGCAGCCGAGGCGGCAACGGGTCTCGGTGGGCGCGTCGTGGTCAAGGCGCAGGTGCAGGTGGGAGGCCGCGGAAAGGCCGGGGGCATCAAGCTGGCAACTTCCCCCGACGAAGCGCGCGACCTTGCCGGACAGATCCTCGGGATGGACATCAAAGGGCACACGGTCAAACGAGTGCTGGTGGAGCGCGCCGGAGACATCAAGTCCGAGTACTACTGCTCGTTCCTGCTCGATCGTTCGCGCCGCGACTTTCTGGGGATGATGAGTGCCCAGGGTGGGGTCGAGATCGAAGAGGTTGCCGAGACGGATCCGGACGCGATCGCGCGGGTGCATATCGATCCGCTGTTGGGGATGTCGGATTTTCATGCACGCGACCTAGTTTTCGGAGCGAAGCTCGATCCCGAAGCGCGGCCCGAGGCGATCGCGCTGCTCCCGAAGCTCTATCGCGCGTTCGTGGAGCTCGACGCGTCCCTCATCGAGGTCAATCCGCTGGTGCTCACCGGCGATGGGCGGGTCGTCGCACTGGACGCGAAGGTGTCGGTGGACGACTCGGCTGCGTATAGGCATCCCAACTTCGACGAGCTAAAGGCCGTTCACGAAGTTCCCGAGCAGGAGCGCATCGCCAAGGAGAAAGGCCTCAACTTCATCAAACTCGACGGTGATGTCGGGATCATCGGCAACGGTGCGGGTCTTGTCATGTCGACGCTGGACGTCGTGAAAGCAGCCGGCGGCGAGCCCGCCAACTTCCTCGATGTCGGCGGAGGTGCGGGTGCGGACGTCCTGTCGACCGCTCTCGAAGTGATCACGTCGAATCCCGAAGTGAAGAGCGTTCTCATCAACATCTTCGGTGGCATCACCCGTGGTGACCTCGTAGCCGAGGGCATCATCGATGCACTCGCACGACTGGACGTGAAGGTCCCGATCGTGGTGCGCCTTGACGGAACGAACGCAGAACAGGGCCGCAAGATGCTCGCCGATGCTCCCCATCCGATGCTCGTTAGCGAAGAAACCATGTTGGGGGCCGCGCAGCGCGCGGTGACGCTCGCGAAGGAAGGGCTTAGCTGATGTCCATCCTCATCGACGGTGACACTCGTCTGGTCGTCCAAGGTCTGACGGGCAGGGAGGGGTCGTTCCACGCGGGACGCAACCGAGCGTACGGGACCGATCTCGTTGCCGGAGTGACGCCGGGCAAGGGCGGAACCGACGTCGAGGGAGTCCCGGTGTTCGACACGGTTGCAGAAGCCGTCGGCGAGACCGATGCCAATACCGCGATGGTGTTCGTGCCGCCGCGGTTCGCGGCCGATGCGATCCTCGAGTCTTACGACGCCGGAATCGACGTGATCGTGGCGATCACCGAGAACATCCCGGCGATGGACATGGCCCGCGTAGTTCCTTATCTGCGCAGAGGCAGACCCGGTACGACGTTGATCGGCCCGAACTGTCCCGGTCTCATCTCGCCCGGTAAAGCGAACGTCGGCATCATCCCGGGGGAGATCTGCTTGCCGGGCCCCGTCGGGCTGGTGTCTCGATCCGGCACGCTCACGTATCAGATCGTCCACGAGCTGACCCAGCGCGGGATCGGTCAATCGACGTGCGTCGGGATCGGCGGCGATCCGATCCCAGGCTCGGACTTCATCGACGTGTTGACCTTGTTCGAAGCCGATCCTGCAACCGAGATCGTCGTGCTCGTCGGAGAGATCGGCGGCGATGCCGAGGAGCGCGCAGCTGCATGGGCGAAGGACAACATGTCGAAGCCGGTCGTTGCCTACATCGCCGGCTTCACCGCCCCCGAGGGAAAGAGGATGGGGCACGCGGGGGCGATCATCTCGGGTTCAAAGGGGACGGCACGGGCCAAGGCCGAAGCCCTGGAGGCCGTCGGGATCTCCGTGGGCCGGAATCCAACCGAGGTGGCCGAGCTCGTAGCCGGCCTTCGCTAGAGCCGAACGCGCTCCCGCTCCGTGACCGCTCGGCTCGTCGTTCTGATCTCGGGAGCCGGCTCGAACATGGTCGCGCTTAGAGACGCGTGCGAACGCGGCGAGATCCCGGGAGAACTGGTTGCAGTTGTCGCCGACCGGCCTTGCGATGGGATCGCTCTCGCTCGAGAGGCGGGGATCGACACCGTCGTGATCGAACCCGGCGACTTTGCTTCGCGCGACGAGTGGAGTGCTGGTCTCAAACAGGTAGTCGGATCCTTCGAGCCGGACCTCGTCGTCTCGGCCGGTTTCATGCGGATCCTTGCTCCCGTCTTCGTCGACGCGTTCGCCGGCCGTCTGTTGAACCTTCATCCGTCGCTGCTTCCGTCTTTTCCCGGCGCGCACGCCGTTCGCG
>JAXDJM010000144.1:0-8745 GCA_034665605.1 Actinomycetota bacterium
CCTGAGCGGTTGGAGTCGGACTGGAGCTAGGCGAGCTCGTTGTGGTCGTCGTTGGGGTCGGGCTCGGTGCCGCAGCACAGGGATCCGTCGTGAGCATGTTGCAACCACCGTTCTGCTTGGCGAACATGATCGCGGTTCCGGCACCCTTGTCCCGCGTATAGGTCAGGTCGGCATTGCCCGATTTGTTGTCGATCCCCACCGTGAAGAAGTCGAGCAAGCTTCGGTCCGCACTTCCTCCAAGTCCGCCGGTTGAAACCGTTCCGGTATGGAAGTTGGGGTCAACGTTCTCTACCTGATCGAATGTCGGGTTCGCGCTGGCGGCGTTGGTCGACTCCGCCACGTACACATTCCAGCTCGCGTCTTTCATCACATTCACGTCGTTGTTGTTCCCCGCAACATCGGTGCCGTACCACCCGACGACGACGCGACCGTCTGCTCCGGCAGCCATCGTCGGGAACACGGCTGTCTTGCTGATGGCACCGCTAACGTCGGTTGGTCCGTTCCACGTCGCACCCTTGTCCTTCGATGACGATAGGTAGACGTGATACGCGTTGTCGTTTCCACTCTTGTCCTCGACCCAGGCGATGTATAGCGTTCCCGCCGTATCGACGGCGGCGACGGGGAAGTCGTTATCGACATCCCCTACCGCGCCGTGTCCGGCACCGGAGACGTATTGATAGGTGAAATTCAGACCGTCCGTCGTTTCCGCGATGCCGATGCCTTTGCCGGCAACCTGATACCCGAACGGGAAGTAGACCGTGCCGCTCTGTGGATCGACGGCCGGTATGCCCGGTGACTCCGTCTCGTTAAGGATCGGTACGCCGTTGACTTGGTCGAGCTGACTCGAGTTGACGTGGCCGGCGCACACGAGCGAGGCGCAGGTCGGCTGCACCGGCACCGCGATCCGCTCTTGTGGCGCAAGCAACGCTGTCTTGTTGCCCGCTGCGGTGTTGAGAGGAGCGCGTATCGTTTCGAGACCCGCCTTTAACCCGTCGTACCAACCGTAAAGCGCGTCGTCCTTCGGGTTGTATACGAGCCACTCCCTGTCGGTTCCAACGTCGTGAGAGAACGAAGAAGAGGTCCACGTCTGGCCCTCGTCCGGCGATATGAACATCGAGTCATTCGCCAGGTAGAGCTCGCCCTCATAGAGGTTGTCGTGGCTGTCGACGGCCATCTGCGTGTCACCGCCGGTGCCTGCCTCCCCCCCAGGAATCGTCGAGGTGGGAAAGATCGGATCGGACCAGGTCCGACCGCCGTCGGTTGACTTCCACACGGGGCTGGCCTTGGTGTTGCAGCACGCAACGAGCGTTCTAGGAGTCGAGACGTAGATCGTTCCACTGTTCGGCGCTTGCACGAGCGAGGGCTCGCCACACGGGTTGTAGCAGGTCTTGTCGACCGTCCCCGTGTCGGATGACTGCGGCAACTCGATCGGAGTTGAGAAGCTGATGCTTCCTTTCAACGTCTGCGGCGTTATCGAGCCACCCGGAGGGGGTGGTGGTGGCGCCGTCGATGTCGACGAGCTCGACGGAGAAGGAGCCGGGCCGCCCGATGAAGTGACCGTGAAGCTAGAGGGGTGAGATGTCGAGTCGTATGCGATCGTCGCGGCTGCCTCATCGACAACGTAGACCCCGCGGATATTGATCGACACGTCATTGTTCCCCGGGTCGATGTTCAACGGAACCTCGTTGCCGCTGGCGTCGAGCATCGTGGTAAAGGTTCCTTTGATCTCGTTGAACGAGGTCGGGTCGACGTTCGTCACCGTCAGGGTAGGTAGGTCGTATTCGGTGGTGCCCACCCACAAGACCGTGTCGTAGTCGACCTGACCGAGGGCTTCGCCCGCCGTTGCCTTGCTCCAGAAATCCAAGCCCAGCGAGGTGATCGGCCCGGCCACCTTGCCGGTCCAACCGGGATCCCCGGCACCCCCGCCGCCGGTGTTGACGAGGCCGGGAGGGTCAACGGCGTAAGCGTCGTCCGTGAACTGCGGTGGGGTGGTGTCGAAAGTGGCTCCGCCCGTAACGAGGTCTGCCGTTTGGACCGGGGCGTTGACCGCGTGGAAGTAGTAAGTCGTGCCCGTTCCTGTCGCAGCATGTCCGGCAGGACCGATCGCCAGACCGGCGATCACAGAGAAAACGATGCCCAAAGAGAGGATTTTCGCGCGCATAACTAGGACCCCTTTGACCTAATGGGTGCAGCCGACGCTTGTGGGTTCGCCGTTGGGGGGCCGGTTCCTTTATTGGAACCTTATGAAAATCAGAGCAAGCAACCGAATGGGATCAATTGCGCGAATCGGACACAAGCCAGAGCAGGTGAACCGCGGCAGCTTCCTCAGTGAGACGTGGCCGTGATCGAGTAGCAGGGACCTCTACAGCTCCAGTCCGAGTAGCGCTCGTCCGTCGAAAAGGGATCCGGGTTGACCTGAGGCGCGAATGTCATCTGCCCGGGCTGGAGCGGCAATCCGGAGTTGCCCAGCTCGATCCGGCCCGGCTTGTCGTTGTAGCCCACCTCGGTGAAGGGGTCAGAGAAATCGGTCGCTTGCGCTCCGTAGTGATCGCTGCGGCAGTCGATCAACGGGATGTCGCATTCTCGTCCGCTCACGAACAAGGTGGGAGCGACATCTTTCGGGAGCCAGTAGTCGAAAGTCTGGTGAAGTGGAATGAGCAGCGGCATCGACTTCCCGGTGGCAGCGTCCACCGGGAGCTGTACCTGACCGATCAGCGACGGTGAGATCTGCTGCCAGTGTCCGTTGGCAGCTGCCCACATCAGCCACTCACCGGGATCGGGCGTCTGTTCGCGGACGGGACCGTTGACGAGATCTTTGGAATCGACGCCCGTTACCGGGTCGATGTTGGGTTCGGTGGGGCCGTCGAGTGTGGCATTGACGGTCAACGTGTCGAGCGAGACCACATGGTGGACGGCGAGCGGCGCGCTTTCCCAGCCCGCCTCGACCGTCAAACCAAGTTTCTGTGGGACGGGCGAGTGTGGAAGATCGAACGTGACCGTGACCGTGCCGGCCTGAGGGTCGGGCTGGACAGAAAGGTTCTGCGGCTCCGTTGTGGTTTCCGGATGCATCACCGTGGGATTGACGACGATCCGACCATGTCCGGGTCCGAGCTGCATCGTGTACGAGTAGTGGCCCCCGACATCGCGATATCTAGAACACGCGACCGAATCCGAGTGCACAAGCGGGGGCAGGCCGTAGAGCGCGCACTCCTCTTCCGATAGGGCCGGGCCGCCATCGCCGTTGATCCACACATCAAGACGCTGAAGGTTGCGGCCGACATGCCCGTTACCAAGCACGCCGGCTGCATCTTTCCTGAACGTAGCGACTTCGTAGAGCGGATGCAGCTCTGTTTGTTCTCCGGTGATAGTCCCCGGATTAAGTTGGTCTTGCAGGGTTTCGGCCGGGTCGTAGGGCAGTAGCTGAGAGACGCCTTCTGAGGGATCGGCAGGACCGTTACCCCAATGTCCGCAGTCCCAGATCCAGCTTCCGCTCTCTTGCACGCGATCGCCGACTTGAGGCCATGCCCACGTGGGGATCAACGTGTCCTCCCATTCCGTTCCGATCTGCCCGGCGCCGTTTCCACTCGCGACGTACTTCTGATAGGCAGGGTCGACTGCGACGTCGATATCGATGTCGTTGTAGTCGTGGTTCACATAAAGATCGTCACCGGCAGGATGGATGTCGGCCACAACTCCTTGGACCGTGCCCGTCCCCGCGGAAGTGTTGCCCATGGCCCTGAGGGCTAGAA
Source organism: Actinomycetota bacterium (assembly GCA_034665605.1). GTDB lineage: Bacteria > Actinomycetota > CADDZG01 > CADDZG01 > WHSQ01 > JALZGD01. The sequence goes on from JAXDJM010000144.1 coordinate 3,750, forward strand.
CGCCGGAGCGGTCCACATAGACCCATTCCGGCGTGGACAGCCCGAGCTGCATCGCGTTGCTGCGTTGGCACCCGTCCAGGAGGGGCTGGTTATGGCTGTCGGGTCCTTGAGCTGCCTCAGCCGGGCTGGTCAACCCGCCGAGCATCAGCGTCGCTACGAGCCCGACGGCGAACAGGATCCGAGCGATCTTCAATGAAGGTCTTCCTTCCAGTAGCCCACGCGACCGCTGCCTCCACAACCGCAGGCGCAGGATGAAAGCTTCTACTTTCGGGTTGCCTTTCCTGCACCTATGGAGTGCGCCCGCTACGCGCGCAGTCCCGTCTGCTACCGCTCGGAGCCGGAGCTAGCGGGACGAGGACTCATTCAAGCTAACGGCAGCTCGAATGAGGGTCACGAAAGCCTTCTCATCGATGGCGTCGTCTTCGTGGATATCGATCGCGCGGCGGGTGTTGCCTTCGAGGCTTGAGTTGAACAGGCGCTTGGGGTCCTTCAGCGAGGCCCCCTTGAAGAACGTAAGTTTCACGACGCTCTTGTATGTCTCGCCGGTGCAGATCCCACCTTGGTGGTACCAAACAGGAACCCCTGGGTTAGTAGGCTTTTTCCACTTCCACTCCTCGACCACTTCGGGGTCGGCCTTCTTGATAAGAGCGCGCACCCTGGAAAGAGTCTTGCCCCGCCAGTCGCCCAATTCTTTGATCTTTGCGTCTATCAGCTTGGATGGAGACTCTTCCTTCGACACGGAACTCTTCGTCATGTGGGAGATGTTAATGGTGCCGCGGCTACATCGGCGGCGGCTCGCCTCCGGTGTGAACGAACGTCTTGTTCACGATTCGCCACTCCCCCTTGATCGAGGCGAGCGTGAAGAAGATCTTCTTCTACAAGTTCTTCAACAACATCTGGACCGACGCCCCCGACGGTCCCGTGGAGGAGGACGACTGGGCGATGATGGTGTACGCCTACGCTGCGGCATACTCGCCGAATCCGGACAACCCTCCCTACTTCGTCGATCTACCGGTCGCCTGGCCGAGCGGTGAAGTGATCCAGGAGGTGTGGGACCGGTGGCTGGCTTGCGATCCCGTCGAGAACTATCGCGACCGTCTCGAGAACCTTCGAAAGCTGTCGGGCATCCTGCTCGATGCGGGCTTCCGCGACAACTACGAGCTTCAATGGGGTCACAGGCTGTTGAGTCACCGTCTGAACGAGGCAGGCATCAAGCACACGTTTACCGAGAACCCGGGAAACCACGGAGGCCGAGCGAACGAGCGTCTGCAGGTCGCATTGGAGTGGCTCGGCCAGGTTCTGGAACACGACTGATCGGTGTCTCGGCCCGGCACTCCTACAGCTATGGAGGCGAACAAATCCCGAGCGGAGCGTAGCCGGGGAGGGGAATCGAACCCCTGACCTGCTCATTACGAGGAAGATTCCGATGAGCGCAGCGCTTAACGCCGTTCACGCAGGTGACGGCTGAACGAAAAACGCACTAATGATCAGGTGTTGCTCGCGCGAAGTTAAGGACTAGAGCGGCTTACTACCTGGGTGCATGACCCCTGTTGTGGTTCTGGGGGCTTGTTGATCAAGTGCCATCTCCGCCTCTTGGAGGAGGAAGGAGAGAAGCACAATGGCCATCTTCGGCTTCCTCCTGGGCAGCCGAGGTCCTAACGAAAGGTCGTCACCTGTCCGAAGCCACGTAGTAGAGATACGTTCCGCGCTGATTCGCTCGGTCAGGGTCCTGCCGTCAGCTGCGGAATTCAATTCGTCGAAGAAAGATACGAGCCACTCCGCCGTACTTCTGTCCGTCGGCACGGCGGTCATAGAACAACGTCGTGGCGTCGCTACCGGCGCGTGCCAGAACCGAGTTCCACTCGATGTAAGGCGAGGCAACCAATGATTGTGGTGGCGTCTTCGCTCGCCCGCGTCGGGCCACCACCGATCCGTATATGTCGCTTTGTTGCCCGGGGCCGCCTTGCTCGGCAAGGTCGGAGTTGGAAGCCCCCTCCGTCCAAGTCACGATGTACCCCCGGGGGGTGGCCAGGATTGAGGGCACTGGAAGTCCGACTAACGGCGAGGTGTAATCCGAACTCACGGGGAGCCCCGTCGAATCTTCAACCGCGCCTGATGGGCTCACGTGCGCAACCATGGTGCGGAACGTTGACAAAGAAGCGCTAATCCAGGCAACCAACGAGCCGTTGCCTGTGGCTTCTACCTCCGGCAGACTCGCCAGGCTGCCCCTAGGTGAGTGAATGCGAGCGACCTTGCCTAGCGGCCGCCCCCGTGTGTCGGTGCGGCCGATCTCGATATGTCCGTGGGAGGATTCGCTCTCGCGATCGGCGGAGGCAACCACCAGGCCTCGCCCGCTCCACGCACACATCGGAGCACCGTTCTGACGAAGGTGATGCACCGCGATTCGTGGCGACACGACATCGTCCAAGACGGAAACTCGGTCCACGATCGGGTGCCCAGGCTCGATGGCCAAGCCCCACGCTACAAAAAATCGATTGTTGGAGGCAGCCAAGCCGAAGCCGAGATCGTTCTTAGATGTGAGATGGATTGGCTGACGATCGATGATCCTTCCCGAGGCGTCGAGGCGTTTGCCGTCGATACGCACGGTGGCGCCGCCTTCCAGCGACCGGTTCTGCCACGCCACGAGTAAGTGACGACCGTCCCACGCGACCTGAGGGTCCGCCTGTTGGCCGGGTTGGCGCGAGATCCGCACCATCGATCCTTTTATGAAGCTTCCCGTGGCTGCTACACGGGCTCCATAGATCTCGGTGTCGGGCGAGCCATTGTGCGGCACGGGATCGTAAGTACTCATGGGAGCAATGACACGGCGGAGGTCGGTCCAGACCACAAAGTAGTTACGCCCGACCCGAACCGCAGATAGCCGCTCCTGGTCATTAGCCACCCAACTGATGGCCTCATAGCCTCGGGCCGCGCCGTCGGGAGCGATTCGATTGTCGTAAGCCTCCATCATCGAGACACCGCTTTGAGGTATTGCCTCAGACCAAACCACCAAGGCCCCGGACGGATTACCAGTGATTGCCCAATTCGGCAGACTCTCGTCGTAGACGACCTTGGGGGAGAGAGCTTGCAAGGGGCCAGGGTTTCCCGTTGTGTCGATAGTGCGACCAACAAGTCCCACACCACTCATTGTTGACTTCCAAGTGACATAGGCCCCCGGGCCCGACTCCGCCACTCTTGGCGTGGTGCCAGAGAAGGAAGAATCGACCGTCGTGGTGACCCCGACGCTCCCGTCGTCATTAATGAACGTCGCCTGCAGCGACTCAGAATCGCTAGCACTGCAGCAGACACGATGATCCCACACGATGACGAACGCGTCGCCGTCGATGCCCACGCTCGGCATCATCGCGTGTTCACTGTAGTTGGAACCAGAAACGTGCGTGACCTCGAAGCCGCCGGGGTCTAGTACCGATCCGTCGGGTAATAGCCGCGCAGCCCACACCTCGAGGACACTCGTATCTGCTGCGACCTGTTGCCACGTTATGAGGAACTCCGTCCCGTTAAACACGATCGAGGGCAACGTGTCCGTGCCTCCGGCGTTCGTATTAAACAGTTTGCCGCCTCCTACAGCGGCCACCACGCCACCCGTCGACACCGCGGTTCCATACAGACTTGTCTCGTTTTGACTGTTCTCTTGCTCCCACACGACCCAAAAACCCGAGTCATCTCCAGCAGCCACCGCGTTGCTCCGCGCCAGCCCATCAGGAACCGCGATGTCGATCTGCTGCGAGTCCAATACTTGCCCCGAACTTGATACGCGTGTTGCATACATGCCGGAGTCGTCGTACTGCAATGTCCAGACCACAAGCCAAACGCCATCCGAGTAAGCGACGTCCTGTACCTCATGGTTCCGTAGTCCGGTCGTGATGGGGAACCCGGCTCTATCTAGCTGAGATCCTGAGGATGTCACGCGCCGCCCGTAGACATTGACCCCCAGAGTGTCGCCCCGTGACGAGTACCCGTCCCGGTCGTCGCTCCATACGGTCAAGTAAGAGTCGGCCCCCCACGACGCCTTCACGGGCGGGCCGTTACGAATTGGGGTTCGCTCGCCGTAAACGGGCGGAGTAACGGTCTTCTCAGAGCCACTCTTGAGGGACGACAACGAAGTGGTGGCGTCGCTTGATGCCGGTACAGTTGTGATCGCCAGTGTGCATAGCAACGTCAGAAGGACACTGGTGCTTTTGAATACGGGTCCCTCCCTCCTGTCCACAGTCAAGTTTTTCGCCTCCGCAGGACTGAACCCTCCGGCCCTACAGCTACTTATAGTCGACAGTGCTGGTCAGGAGGGGTTGGAGCCGGGGAGGGGAATCGAACCCCTGACCTGCTCATTACGAGTGAGCCGCTCTGCCGACTGAGCTACCCCGGCGACGTTCACCTGCGGCATCGAACGTGAATACACCGCGGAGAAAGCCGGCGGCGATTGTAGTGGGTCGAGATTCCGGAGCCGGGCCGCGTATCCCCCCGTAGCATGTCCCGATGCCGGAATCGGACTGGGGAGCGATCGCGCTTCTATGCGACGCGGCTCAGGTCGCCGACGGAAAGTTGTTCGTCATCGGCGGAGGATGGACGTTGTGCGGCCCCGGCGCATTCACGCACGCTCTAGCGGTGAAGATCGAGGTGCCGTGGGACCGATCGAACGAACGTCATTCGATGCAAGGGATGCTCCTCAGCGAAGATGGGGTCGCGGTGCAGGTTGGCGAGCCGCTTCAGGAAGTTGCGTTCGATAGCGACTTCGAGGTGGGGCGTCCTCCGGGCCTGCCTGCGGGAACACCGCTAGACCTCTTGTTTGCTATCAACTTCGGGCCTCTCGAGCTCCCCCCGGCCAGCGGTTACGCGTGGTCGATCGTCGTGAACGACGAAGAACTCACGAGGGCCAGGTTCAGGACGAGGCCGACTTCGGGCTAGAGAGCCAACCCGATTCGTGCCGGAGACAAGAGGCGCGTCAGATCTAGCAGCACGCCCTCGAATTGCAAGAGTG